>JAICSG010000702.1 GCA_025937035.1 Thermoanaerobaculia bacterium
ACGAAGCAACCGAAAAGCCGGGTAAACCCGGCTCGAAGAGAATGGCCAAACCAGGAGCCGGCTTCAGCCGGCTTTTCGGTTGAAGCGTAGCCCGGGCATTCATGCCCGGGCGGGGCCGGCTCGCCTGATCTCCTCTACCGCATCGCCTCCATCGGCGACAACCGCGCAGCGCGGATGGCGGGGTAGAGCCCGAAGCCGACGGCGAGGAGGAGGGCGATGCCCCAGGCGGCGGCGAGGCCGTAGGGGTTGACCACCAGGCCCCTGGGGAATTTGTCGGAGAGGGCCCGGCAGAGCGCGCTGCCGGCCAGGGTGCCGATCGAGGCGCCGATCGCCGCCAGCACCACCGCCTCCAGCAGGAACTGCGTCAGGATCTGGCCGTCGTCGGCGCCGATCGCCTTGCGCAGGCCGATCTCGTAGCGCCGGTCGGAGAAGGAGATCAGCATCACCGAGAGCACGCCGACGCCGCCCACCAGGAGCACGGTGCCGGCGAGGCTGAAGAGCACCACGGCCCAGCCGTGGATCTGGCTCTGGAAGTCCTCGGAGGCGCGCGCCAGCTCGGCGTCGAGGTTCTTGACCTCCACGTCCTCGATGCCGTGATGGGCCTGGCGGGCGCGGCCGAGCATGGCCGCGGAGACCTCGTCGAGATCCCGCTTGGATTTCAGCTTCACCGTGATCTGCGTGAGCTGGTGGTCCTTGTCCAGGCGGTCCATGTAGGTCTCGAGCGGGATCAGGGCCCCGTTGGCATCCTGATACATCTCCTCGTTGAACATCTGGCCGGTGGCGAGCACGCCCACGATGCGGTAGGGGGTGCCTTCGATCACCAGGTCACGCCCCACCGGATCGCTGCCGCCGAAGAGCTTGGAGGCGAGGGTCGCGCCCACCACCGTGACGGTCGAGTGCCGCCGCTGGTCGTCCGCGGTGAGGCCGCGGCCGAGGCCCACGGGGCGGTTCATCAGAAAGGTGTAGTCGGCGGTGACGCCGTTCACGAAGATGCGCTGGCCGCCGGCGGCCGTCCGCACCACGCTCCGCACGGTGGCGCGGGGGGAGAAGCCGAGCACTTGCGGGTGCGGCGCGGCCACGCGCGAGAGGTCCTCGTAGCGCAGCCCGGGGCTCATGGCGAAGCGCTTCTGCTGCTCGGAGGTCTTCGGCGGCCTGGGGATGAGGATCACCGTGGCGTCCCAGCTCATGCCGGCGAAGCCGGTGGAAACCTTGTCCTTGACGCCGTCGAGCACCGAGCTCATCACCACCAGGGCGAAGACGCCGAGCATCAGCAGGGTCAGGGTGAGGATCGAGCGCAGCTTGTGCGACCAGAGCTCGATCAGGCCGCCTGCGATCACTTCCCACACCAGGGCGGCGCGGGTGCCGAGAGTACGGCGCCGGCGGGTGGTGCCCGCCAGGGCCGCGGCCGGATGGATGAACAGCACGTCACTCATAGCGCAGCGCCTCCATCGGCGACTGACGGCTGGCCTTGGCGGCCGGATAGAGCGCGAACAGGAAGCCGAAGACCAGGGCCATCAGGGTGGCCCAGACGAAGCTCAGCGGCGAGAGGGACAGCGGCACGCCGATCGATTTCGCGATCACCCAGGAGAAGGCGATGCCGACCCCGTACCCCACCGCGCTGCCGAGCAGGGTGAGCAGCAGCGCCTCGGTCATGAAGGATTTGAAGACCTCGCCGCCGGAGGCGCCGATCGCCATCTTCACCCCCACCTCGCGCACCCGCTCCTTGAGCGAGGCGAGCTGGATATTGACGTTGACCATGCCGCCGCCGATCAGCGCCAGCACCCCCGAGAGCATGAAGATCATGTTGTAGACGTCTCCCTGGCTCAGTTGCCGTTGCAGGCGCTTGCCCACGTCGTCGAGCCGGAAGTCGTTCTGAAGGCGGTGGCTGGTGGTGACGAGCGAGCTCAGCTCCTTGGAGAAATCGGCCATCGCCTTGAGGTCCGGAACGCGGAAGGTGACGCGGTCGACCCGGTGATAGACGTCGCCGTTCATGCGCGCCGCGACCAATCCCGAGGGGACCGCGACGATCTTGTTGCGCCAGGCGAAGATGTTCTGCTGCCCCTCGCGGAATCGAAAGGATTTCTCGTGGAAGACGCCGATCACCGTCACCGGCACGTCGCCGATGCGCAGGGGCCTGCCCACGATCTCTCCGGTGGGGAAGAAGACGCTGGCCGCCTCGGAGCCGAGGATGGCCACCGGCGCGCCGGTGGCGAAGTCGTGAGCCGAGAAATCGCGCCCCTGCTCGACCTCGTAGCCGTTCAGGGGGACGTAGTCGGCGCCGATGCCGTTGACGTCGCGCTCTTGATCAGCGAATTCCGAGCGCACCCGGGCCCGCGCGTTCTTGAGCACGCTGGTGGCGTTGACTGCCTTGGCGCTGGGGATCTTCCCGCCCTCGATCGCGTCCTCCAGCCGCAGCCCGAGGTTGGCGTTGCGCAGGGCGCTCGGGGTCCCCTGATAGACGGTATCGGTGGGCATCACGTTCAGCTTGTCGATACCACCGATGCGGGCGAAGATGCGCTCCGTCTGCCGCCGCTGGCTGTCGGAGATCGAAAAGCCTCCCAGCACCGAGGCGACTCCCAGCATCACGCCCAAAGCCTGGAGGAAGGAGCGCCCGGGGTTGCCGCGGAGCTCGGTCCACGCCTCGCGCAGACGCTCACGGAAGGCGCCGGTGGAGCTCATGCCGCCTTCTCCTCGTAGTCCTGCAGGATGAGGCCGTCGCGCAGCTCGACGCGGCGCTCGGCGCGGGCGGCGATGCCGGGGTCGTGAGTCACCAGCACCACGGTGTTCCCCTGGGCGTGGAGCTCGCGGAAGAGGGCCAGCACCTCCTCGCCCGTCCGGGTGTCGAGGGCGCCGGTGGGCTCGTCCGCCAGCAGCAGGGCCGGCCGGTTGGCGAGGGCGCGGGCGATCGCCACGCGCTGGCGCTGGCCGCCGGAGAGCTGGGCCGGCAGGACGTTGGCCTTGTCGGGAATGCCCACTTTTTCCAGCAATTCGAGGGCCCGCTGCCGGCGCTCGCGGCGGGAGACGCCCGCGTAGAGCATGGGCAGCTCGACGTTGCGCAGGATGGTCGCCTGGGGCAGCAGGTTGTACTGCTGGAAGACGAAGCCGATCTTCTCGTTGCGGATCACCG
>JAICSG010000605.1 GCA_025937035.1 Thermoanaerobaculia bacterium
GCTCGCTCTCCGACCGGAGGCGCAGCGCCGATCGACCTCACGCCAGGGGCACGGCGGCGCCCAGCGCGCGCCGGATCTCGAGCGCCGAGATCAGCAGCGCCTCGGCACGCGCGAACGGAAGCTGCGTCGCGGCGTCCGAGAGCGCGTGCTCGGGATCGGGGTGCACCTCGAGGAAGAGACCATCGGCGCCGGCGGCAACGGCGGCGCGCGCCAGCGGCTCGGCGAACCGGCGGTCTCCGCCGGTGACTCCCTTGCCGGTGCCGGGGAGCTGCAGCGAGTGCGTGACGTCGAAGACCACGGGAATGCCCAGCTCGTGCAGCATCGTGAAGGCACGCATGTCGACGATCAGGTTGTGGTAGCCGAACGAGACGCCACGCTCGGTCACGAACACGCGGTGGTTGCCCACGGCCGCCGCCTTCTCGACGGCCCAGCGCGCGTCCTCCGGCGCCAGGAACTGCCCCTTCTTGACGTTCACCGCGCGGCCGGTGCGCGCCGCGGCCACCACCAGGTCGGTCTGCCGGCAGAGGAAGGCGGGGATCTGGAGCACGTCGCAGACCTCGGCCGCCGGCCCGCACTGGTCCGGCTCATGGACGTCGGTGAGCACGGGGAGGCCCGTCTCCGCCTTGACGATCCCCAACACCCGCAGGCCCTCCTCCAGGCCGGGGCCGCGATAGCTCTCGATCGAGCTGCGGTTGGCCTTGTCGAAGGAGGACTTGAAGACGAGGGCCACCCCGAGGCGCTCGGCCATCGAAGCCAGGGTGTGGGCCATTTCCACCACCAGATCCTCGCTCTCGATCACGCAGGGGCCCGCGATGACTGGCAGGGACCCACCGCCACCGCCGACCACCACCCCCGGCGCCAGCTCGACCGCTTCGACCCTTTCCATCAGCCCTGGACCTGGATCTCGGAAGGGACCTCCGGCGGATGATCCTTCACGGTCACCCCCGGACCTTCGGAGAGGACCCGCGGCGACGGGGCGGCGATCTCCGTTTCCGGCTTGCGCTCGCGCTGCTGGTGGGCCAGGGCCGCGGCGATGTAGGAGACGAAGAGGGGGTGCGGCTCGGTCGGCTTCGACTTGTACTCGGGGTGGAACTGGCAGCCGAGGTACCACGGATGGTCCGGCAGCTCGACCATCTCCACGAACTTGCCGTCCGGCGAGAGCCCCGAGATCACCAGGCCGTGCTCGGTCAGGGTCTGGAGGTATTTCTGGTTGACCTCGTAGCGGTGGCGGTGGCGCTCGCTGATCTCGGGCATGCCGTAGATCTTCCGCGCCAGCGTCCCCTCCTTGAGCTTGCAGGGGTAGGCGCCCAGGCGCATGGTGCCCCCGAGCTCCTCGACCCCCAGCAGGTCGCGCAGCTTGTAGATGACCGCGTGCTCGGTCTCGGGGTCGAACTCCGAGGAGGTGGCGTCCTTGACCCCGCAGACGTTCCGCGCGTACTCGATGGTCATGCACTGCATGCCCAGGCAGATGCCGAAGAACGGCACCTTGTGCTCGCGGGCGTAGCGGATGGCGCGGATCTTCCCCTCGGTGCCGCGATGGCCGAAGCCGATCGGCACCAGCAGGGCGTCGACCTCGAACAGCTCGTGCGGCCAGCCCACCCGGCTCCCCTCCATCTCCTCGGCGTCGATGTAGACCAGCTCCACCTTGGCGTCGTTGGCGATGCCGCCGTGGATCAGCGCCTCGTTCAGGCTCTTGTAGGAGTCCGGGAAATCGACGTACTTGCCCACGATCCCCACCCGCACCTTGTGATGGGGGTTCTTGACCCGCGACACCAGGCTCTCCCAGCGGGAGAGGTCGCGGTCGTAGTGAGGGAGGCTCAGCAGCTCGAGCAGCACGTCGTCCAGCCCCTCGCGGCAGAACATGAGGGGGACCTCGTAGATGGTCGAGACGTCGCGGGCTGCGATCACCTGCCGGGGGTCGACGTTGCAGAAGAGGGCGATCTTCTTCTTCATCTCCTCCGGCAGGGCGCGGTCGACCCGGCAGAGCACGATGTCGGCCGAGATGCCGATCTCGCGCAGCTCGCGCACCGAGTGCTGGGTGGGCTTGGTCTTCAGCTCCTCGGCGGCGGCGATATAGGGGACCAGCGTCAGGTGGATGTTGACCGCGTTGCCGCGCCCCAGCTCCTGGCGGAACTGGCGGATCGCCTCCAGGAAGGGGAGGGACTCGATGTCGCCCACGGTGCCGCCGATCTCCACGATCACCACGTCGTTCTCGTCGGCCACCTTGCGCATGGCCTCCTTGATCTCGTCCGTGATGTGGGGGATCACCTGCACGGTCTTGCCGAGGTAGTCCCCCCGCCGCTCCTTGTCGATCACCGAGGAGTAGATCTTGCCGGTGGTGTAGTTGTGCCGCTTGCTGCCGTGCGTGTGGGTGAAGCGCTCGTAGTGGCCGAGGTCGAGGTCGGTCTCGGCGCCGTCGTCGGTCACGAAGACCTCGCCGTGCTGGTAGGGGGACATGGTGCCCGGATCGACGTTGATGTAGGGGTCGAACTTCATCAGGGTCACCGTGAAGCCGCGCGCCTCCAGGATCGCTCCGACGGAGGAGGCGGCCACCCCCTTGCCCAGGGAGGAAACGACTCCGCCGGTGATGAAGATGTACTTGGTCGCCATGAAGATCTCTCCTTGCCGTCAGATCCGTTCCGTGAGGATTTTTTCCACCCGCGCCAGGTCTTCCGCGGTATCGACGCCGATCGACGCCCTCTCAACGATCAGCACCCGGATGCCCATTCCATTCTCCAGCGCCCGGAGTTGCTCCAGCGACTCGCTCCGCTCCAGCGGCGAGGGGGGGAGGGCGGCCAGGCGCAGCAGGGCCTCCCGCTGATAGCCGTAGATCCCCAGATGCTTGAGCGGCGCGAAGCCCCCCTCGTTCCGGGGATAGGGGATGGGGGCGCGGCTGAAGTAGAGCGCCGCGCCGTCCAGCGCCAGCACCACCTTGACCGCGTTCGGGTTCCCCATCTCCTCCGGCGCGGCCGGGGTCGCCAGCGTCACCACCGGGTCTTGCGGGTGGGCCGCGAGATGCCCGGCGATCTTCGAGATCTCTTCCGGGTCGATCAGCGGCTCGTCCCCCTGAATATTGATGACCGCCCGGGCGTCCCAGCGGCGGGCGGCCCAGGCGATGCGGTCGGTGCCGCTGGCGCAGTCGGCCGGGGTCATCTCGCAATCGCCGCCGAAGCTCTCCACGGCGCGGGCGATCCGTTCGTCGTCGGTCAGCACCACCACCCGGTCCAGCCCGCGCGCCCGCGCCACCCGGGTGTAGACGTGCTCGATCATCGGCCGTCCGGCGATCGGGAGCAGCGGCTTGCCTGGGAGGCGGGTCGACCCGTAACGGGCCGGGATCGCGCCCACGATACCCGAGGCTCCGGCCAGGGGAGAGAGGGTTGGGGACGCGGAGGGGTGCACGACCTAATCTAATGGGATCGGCGGGGGGGTGTCAACGGCCGCCCGGGGATGAATCCCCGGGCTACGAGGCGAACGAAAAGTCGGCTGAAGCCGGCTCCAGAGCCTGTTTTGGTTGGGTTCGGGAGCCGGGCTCACCCGGCTTTTCGGTTGA
>JAICSG010000954.1 GCA_025937035.1 Thermoanaerobaculia bacterium
AAGGTGGACCTGACGACGGGAATGGTGAAGGAGCTCACCTCCCTCCAGGGGATCATGGGTGGCATCTACGCCCGCGAGGAGGGGATGCCGGAGGCGGTCTGGCAGGCGATCTACGACCAATACATGCCGGCCTCGGCGGACGACCGTATCCCGCGCGGCCGGGCGGGGCAGGTCGTGGGGCTCGCCGACCGCATGGACAGCCTGGTGGGCATCTTCGGTCTGGGACTGATCCCCACCGGCTCCAAGGACCCGTTCGGCCTGCGCCGCGCCGCCCAGGGAGTGGTGCGCATCGCGCTCGAAGGGGGATTGCCGATCGATCTGGAGGCGGTCGCGGCCAAGGCGGCGAGCCTCTACGGCGACCGCCTCACCCGCGGCCCGGAGCAGATCCTGGAGGACCTCCGGCCCTTCCTGGCGGACCGCATCCGCTACATCCTCGGCCTCGCCGGCTACGCCTACGACGAGATCGAGGCGGCGCTCGCCGTGGGGCTCTCCAACCTGCCAGACCTCCGCGCCCGGGTGGACGCCCTCCACAAGGTGCGCGAGGAGGCGGCCTTCCTCTCGGTGGTGCTGGCGGCGAAGCGCATCGCCAACATCGTGAAGGACGCGGCCGAGGCGCCGCTCGACGAGTCCCTCCTGGAGGAGCCCGCCGAGCGGGAGCTCGCTGAGGCCTTCGCGGGCCTGCGCTCGGACATCGAGGAGGCCGCCGCGGCCGGCGACTACGAGCGCTGCCTGCGCCGCATCGCCGACCTCGCGCCGGTGCTCGACCGCTTCTTCGTCGAGGTGCTGGTGATGGCCGAGGACCCCAAGGTCCGCCGCAACCGCATCGCCCTCCTCCAGGCGATCGGCCGCGCCGTCTCCCGCACGGCGAAGCTCACCGAGGTGGTGGTGGACAAGGCGGAGGCGCGGGCGAAGGCGGGGTAGCTGGCGGTTGACAGTCCGGCGCCGGTGGAGCAAACTTGCGTGCGCACTAATGCGCTGTTTGCTATGACCGGAGGATCTATGAAGAAGACGCTCAGGAATCTCAAGCTGGCCAAGGAAACCCTCGGTGCGTTGGATCGCTTGGAGCTGGAAGGAGTCGCCGGAGGGGCGACGGCCACCTGCGACTCTTCGTTCTGCACCAGGTCCTGCACGGGCAGCTACAACACCTGCACGACTTTCCTGTGCTGAAACCCGGCTTGCTGAGCTGAGCGAGGTCACGGCGAGCAGTTGCCGTGGTCGCGTTTAGGAATAGGAATCCCGGCGCGGGAAGCGCCGGGATTCCTTTTTTGCTGTCAGCTTTGAAATGGATGATCCACGTCCACGGGCAACCGGCGTGAACCTAAAGAATGTCTAAAGATTTTCCGGGCGGGGCCGGAATTGATTGACGCCCATACAACGTCCTCAGTACGATCTCCCCAAGGGACCATGATCGACACGGAGCCGGAGCAGACACAGCAGGAAGAGAGGCTCACGGACCGGGTCCGGCGGGCGATTCTGGGCGCGCCGCGCGACGTCTCCGACACCTCCCATCTCCACAAGATGTCGCTCATCGCCTTCCTGGCCTGGGTGGGGCTGGGAGCGGACGGGCTTTCATCTTCCGCCTATGGTCCGGAGGAGGCCTTCCGGGCCCTGGGCGAGCACACCTATCTGGCGGGCGGGCTGGCGCTCGCCACGGCGTTGACCGTCCTCATCATCTCGATCTCGTACACCCGCATCATCGAGCAGTTCCCCACCGGCGGCGGCGGATACGTGGTGGCCTCGCACCTGCTGGGGCCCAGGACCGGCGTGGTCTCCGGCTGCGCCCTGGTGGTGGACTACGTGCTGACGATCACCGTCTCGATCGCCGGCAGCGGCGACGCCATCTTCAGCTTCCTGCCGGCGGCCTGGACCCCCTGGAAGCTGCCGGCCGAATTCGTGGCCATCGCCCTCCTGATCGCGCTCAACCTGCGCGGGGTCAAGGAGTCGGTGCAGGTGCTGCTGCCCATCTTCCTGATCTTCCTCGGCACTCATGCCCTGTTGATCGGCTGGGCCCTCTTCAGCCACCTGGGCCAGATCCCCGCGGTCCACCACCGGCTGCAACAGGGCTTCTCCTCGGGGCTCACCACCCTGGGCCTGGGCGGCATGGCGCTGCTGCTGGTGCGCGCCTACGCCCTGGGTGGCGGCACCTACACGGGGATCGAGGCGGTGTCGAACGGCTTGCAGATCATGCGCGAGCCGCGCGTCGCCACCGGCAAGAAGACCATGGCCTACATGGCGGTCTC
>JAICSG010000872.1 GCA_025937035.1 Thermoanaerobaculia bacterium
CGGGCACCGACTCGTGGAAATACCAGGCCACCCCGGCCCCCACCACCACGGCGAGCCCCAGGGCGATGCGGGGGCGCCAGAGCGCCAGACCGCAGACCGCGGCCACGGCCCCCGGCGCGGGAGCCCAGGCGATCGGGGCCAGCAGGACGATCCACGCCGCCGCCTTCACCGCCGGACCGGCGTCCTCCCACCCCAGGAGGCTCCCGGCCGCCAGCGCGATCAGCCCCACGGTGGAGGCGACGTTGAAGCCGGGGGCCAGCACCGCCGCCGTCCCGCCGGCGATCAGCGCCAGGGCCATCCCGTGCCGCCGCGCCAGGATCGAGAGGGCGAGCCCCCCCGCCACCGGCAGCACGATCAGGGCGACGATCAGGCGGGGGACCGGCGGGGGGGCGAAGAGGAGGTCGCCTCGGAGGAGGACCTGGGCGCCCAGGGAGAGGGGGATCAAAAAGCTCATCCCTGATAAGGCCGTAGGGGCGGGGACAAGCCCCGCCCCCACGTTCCGAGAGGCGAGCAGCGCTCTCCCCGCCGCCACCGCCAGCACGGCGACCAGCAGCACCATCATCGTCGCGCCTCGTCCGGGCCCGGGCGGCAGGGCCCAGACCACGCCCGCGGCGAGGGCCGATCCGATCCCCACCTCGTAGGTGGGCCAGGGAGAGAGGAACCCCGTCGGGAGCAGCACCGCCACGGCCAGCAACGCGAGATAGGCGCTCTCCGCCGAGCCGGCCGGATCGGCCTCGCGCGCCGCGAAGGAGGCCATCGACGCCCACGCGGCCAGAGGGGCCAGAATTCTGAGGATCTCGCTCCGGGGCGAGGATGGAACGGTCTTTTCGTTCATGCGGACCCAAAGGCGGTCGAACAGGCTTCGCCGGGAACGGCTGGCCGGATGTTATCGCTGACTCGCTGCTTATTCCTACGGATGAGGGAGGTGGAGCGTTGGGGTGGCTGCGGTAGACTTCCCCCGCCATGCTTTCCCGAGACCTCCTACGCGACGATCCCGAGAAGGTCCGCCAGGGCCTGCTCAACCGCAATAGCAGCCCGGCCCAGCTCGACGCCTGGCTGATGCTCGACGCCGAGCGGCGCGCCGCCCTCGTCGAGGTCGAAGACCTCAAGCGCCAGCGCAACGAGGCCAGCCGCGCCATCGGCGAGGTCAAGAAGCGCGGCGGCGACGCCGCGGCCGAGATCGCCGCCGTGGGGCAGCTCAAGGGGCGCATCGAGGAGCTCGAAGGGCGCCTCCAGACGATCGATCCCGAGCTCCTCGCCATCGAGCACACCCTGCCCAACCTGCCGGACGGCAGCGTCCCGGTGGGCAAGGACGAGACCGCCAACCGCGTCGAGCGCACCGTGGGCACCCCGCGCGCCTTCGACTTCGAGCCGAAGTCCCACTGGGACCTTGGGACCACCCTCGGCATCCTCGACTTCGAGCGCGGCGCCAAGCTCACCGGCGCCCGCTTCACGGTCTACTTCGGGGCCGGCGCCATGCTCGAGCGGGCGCTGATCAACTTCATGCTCGACCTCCACACCCGCGAGCACGGCTACACGGAGGTCCTGCCGCCGTTCATCGGCAACGCCGAGAGCCTGTTCGGCACCGGCCAGCTCCCCAAGTTCGAGGCGGACCTCTTTCACCTGGAGGGGTATCCCTACTACCTGATCCCCACCGCCGAGGTGCCGGTCACCAACATCTACCGGGACGAGACGCTGGACGAGTCGCGGCTGCCGGTGCGCTTCACCGCCTACACCCCCTGCTTCCGCAGCGAGGCCGGCTCCTACGGCAAGGACGTCCGCGGGCTGATCCGCCAGCACCAGTTCAACAAGGTCGAGCTGGTGCAGCTCACCACGCCCGAGACCAGCTTCCAGGCCCTGGAGGAGCTCACCGGCCATGCCGAGCGGGTGCTGCAGCTCCTGGAGCTCCCCTACCGGGTGATGACCCTCTCGACCGGCGACATGGGCTTCGGCGCGGCCAAGACCTACGACCTGGAAGTCTGGCTCCCCGGGCAGCAGACCTACCGGGAGATCTCCTCCTGCAGCAACTGCGTGGACTTCCAGGCCCGGCGCGCCAACATCCGCTACCGTCCCGAAGGGGGAGGCAAGACCCGGCTCGTCCATACCCTGAACGGCTCCGGCCTGGCGGTGGGCCGCACCCTGATCGCCATCCTGGAGAACTACCAGCAGGCGGACGGCTCGGTGATCATCCCCGAGCCCCTGCGCCGCTGGAGCGGAGGCCTGGATAGGATTACGGCGCCGAAGTAAGCTGTTGACATACCTCAAGGAGGGGTGGCTGAGCGGTCTAAAGCAGCGGTCTTGAAAACCGCCGGTCGTTCACGCGGCCCGTGGGTTCGAATCCCACCCCCTCCGCCAAGCTCACACAACCGGCCTGAAGGCTCTTGAGGGATAATGTGCCATGGCCATTCGCTTGACCGAGCAGCAGCAGCTTGCCCTTGATTCGACGGACGCCGAGCCTCCGCAGGTGCTC
>JAICSG010000073.1 GCA_025937035.1 Thermoanaerobaculia bacterium
CGGTGCCCATCCGGCAGGCTCTCGGAATTCGCGTTGCTGAAGATGTCGAACCCCTCGGCGTAGGCCTGCATCAGGCCGTACTCGATGCCGTTGTGGACCATCTTCACGAAGTGGCCGGAGCCCACCGGGCCGCAGTGCAGGTACCCTTCCTCGGCGGTGCTCTTCTTCCCCTCGCGGCCCGGCGCGGGCGATACGTCGCCGCGGCCAGGGGCGAGCGTCTTCCAGATCGGATCGAGCCGCTCGACCACCTCGCGCTCGCCGCCGATCATCAGACAGTAGCCGCGCTCGAGGCCCCAGACGCCGCCGCTGGTGCCGGCGTCCACGTAGAAGACCCCCTTCTCGGCCAGCATGCGCGAGCGCCGCACGTCGTCCTTGTAATAGGAGTTGCCGCCGTCGACTATGGCGTCCCCCTTCTCCATCCGCTGGCCCAGCTCCTTCACCATCCCCTCGGTGGGGTCTCCGGCGGGCACCATGATCCACGCCGCGCGCGGCGGCTGCAGCCGCTGGACGAATTCGTCCAGCGTGCCGGCGCCCGAGGCTCCCTCGGCCACCAGCTCCGCGATCGCATTGGCGTTCAGGTCGTAGACGACGCACTCGTGCCCGCCCCGCAGCAGGCGGCGCACCATGTTGCCCCCCATGCGGCCGAGGCCGATCATGCCGATCTGCATGGCTACCCTCCCTTGTGTGTTCTCGTGTTGTCGTCCGTCCCCGGTCCGGCGGCGGACCTTTGAGAGTCTATACCCAGGTCCGGGCCCCGGCTTTGCAAAGGATTGACGCGCGAGGAGGAGCGGTGATGGAACGGAAATATGGATGGATCCTGGGAGCGATCTCGATGGGAGCTCTGCTGACGGCTCCGGCCCGCGGGCAGGTGGCGCTCGGCGGCAAGGCGGGCTCGCTGGGGCTGGGCCTGGAGCTGACGGTGGGCCTCTCCCCGCAATGGAACGCCCGGATCGGCGCCAACGGCTTCAACTATACGGACGACCGCCGGAAGGCGGGGCACCTCGAATACGACGCCACCGCGAAGCTGCGCACGGGCACGGCCCTTCTCGACTGGCACCCCGGAGGGCACGGCTTCCGCCTGAGCGGCGGCCTGGTCTACAACGACACCCACATCGACGGCACCAGCCTGGTGCCCGCCTCGGGCAACTACGTCATTGGCGGCATCCCGGTGCCGGTCTCCCTGGTCGGCACCCTGAGCGGCAGAATCGACTTCGACCGGGTGGTCCCCTACGCCGGCCTGGGCTGGGGCAACGCGGTGGGCCGAGACCGCAAGGTCGGCTTCTTCCTCGACGCCGGAGCCATCTTCCAGGGCAAGGGGAAGGTGAAGCTGACGCCCAACATCCCCGCGGGCAGCCCCCTCAACGACCCGACCGCCCGCGCGGCGCTCGACATCCTCCTGCGGGAGGAGGAGAACAGCATTCAGAAGGACGTGGCGGACTATACGGTGTATCCGGTGGTGGCGATCGGATTGACGTACAGGTTCTGAGGCGGCTCGGACCGAGGGTGGTGCTAAGCTCCGCCACGGTTATGCGACGTGTCTTTCTTCTTCTGACGCTCCCGCTGCTTCTGGCCGGCTGCGCCGTCCGGTCAGCCTCTCCCGCTCATAAGGAAGACCCGATGAAACGGATCGCCGAGTCCTACGTCAAGCTGGTGCTCGCCGTCGGCCAGCACGATGCCGACTACGTCGACGCCTACTACGGCCCGCCGGAGTGGCGGACCGAGGCCGAGGCCCACAAGCGCCCGCTGCCCGAGATCCGCTCGGAGGCCGAGGCGCTGATCGCCGATCTCGCGGCCCATCCGCCGGCGGCCGGCGAGGAGGAGATCGTCCGCCTCCGCCATCAATATCTCCAGCGGCAGCTCCAGTCGATGGTGGCGCGGATCGACCTCGTCTCGGGAAAGAAGATGTCCTTCGACGAGGAGTCGAAGGCGCTCTACGACGCGGTCGCCCCGACCTACGGCGCCACGCACTTCCAGGGGATCCTCGATCAGCTCGAAAGGGAGGTGCCGGGGAGCGGTCCCCTGGCCGAGCGCGTGGAGGCCTTCCGCCAGCAATTCGTCATCCCCCGCGACCGTCTCGACGCGGTCTTCAGCACCGCCATCGACGAATGCCGGCGGCGCACGCTCCACCACATCGAGCTCCCCGCCGGCGAGAGCTTCGTGGTCGAGTACGTCACCAACAAGGCATGGAGCGGCTACAACTGGTACAAGGGGGGATTCCACAGCCTGATCCAGGTCAACACCGATCTGCCAATCTTCATCGACCGCGCGATCGATCTCGCCTGCCACGAGGGGTATCCGGGGCACCACGTCTACAACTCACTGCTCGAAAAGCACCTGGTGCGCGACCGCGGATGGATCGAATTCTCGGTCTACCCGCTCTTCTCGCCGCAGTCGCTGATCGCGGAGGGGACGGCCAACTTCGGCATCGAGGTGGCCTTCCCCGGCGACGAGCGGACCGCCTTCGAGCGCGCGAGGCTCTATCCGCTGGCTGGTCTCGATCCCTCGAAGGCCGAGCGCTACGCCGAGGTCCAGGGGCTGCTCCAGGGGTTGAGCTACGCCGGCAACGAGGCCGCTCGCCGGTATCTGAATGGTGAGATCTCGCGCCAGGACGCCGAGGCCTGGCTGGTGCGCTACGCCCTGATGTCTCCGGAAAGGGCGGCCCAGCGCGTCCGCTTCATCGATCAGTACCGGAGCTACGTGATCAATTACAACCTCGGCCAGGACCTGGTGCGGCACTACATCGAGAAGCGGGGCGGCACCCCGGAACGGCACGAGGAACGCTGGCGGGAATTCGCGAAGCTGATCTCGTCGCCGCGGCTGCCGTCGGAGCTCAGGTAGCTCACCCAGCCTTCCGCATCTTCCTCTCCGCCTCGTCAAGAGCCGCCTTGAGGACCTCGATCTCCTCGTCCTCCAGCGGCTGCCCCCCGAAGCTCTCGCGCAGGTAGAAGTCGATCACCCGGCCCGCCGGCAGGGCGGCGGCGGGATAGCGGGTCTCTGCCTCATGGCGCACGGCGAGCGGCGGCACCGAATCGGGCAGGGAGGTCCCCGCCCGGCCCAGGCGGCGCCGCAGGCGGCGGTAGGCGGCGGTGGCGGTGAGCGGCGGCTTCAGCCGGAGATAGAGCACCCAGACGGCCGCCGCGATCAACGTGAGCCCCAGCGCCACCGGCAGGGGGACGTCGGGCAAGCCCCGATGGCCGCCGGTCTTGGATTTGGCGGGGCCGAGCGCGTCGAGCCCGGACGAGGAGGGACGCGAGACCGTCCCGGGTTTCTCGTCACGCTTGAAGTGGGACCAGAAGTCGCTCCACAGATCGCGCAGGCTGCCGAAGATGCGAAGCTGATCGTAGAGGCCGAAGGTGAGGACGTAGCGGTCCCAGCGGAACTGCAGGAAATCCCACATCTGCTGGGCCAGGAGCATGGTCCCCTCGTTGCCGGCGGCCGGACGGCCGGCGGGGGGCGTGGGGTCGAAGATCCGCCATCCATGGCCCGGCAGGTAGGCCTCCACCCAGGCGTGGGCGTTGTTCTCCCGCACGATGTAGTACCCCTCGAAAGGGTTGTACTCGCCGCCCAGGAAGCCGGTGACCAGTCGCGCCGGAATCCCCTGCGAGCGCAGCATCAGCACCATCGAGGAGGCGAAGTACTCGCACTGGCCGCTGCGGTAGCGGAAGAGGAAGTCCTCGATCGGGTTGTTGGGCGAGCGCCCCACGAAGTCGAGGGTGTAGGCGTAGTTGTCGATCAGATGGCTCTCGATCCGGCGGGCCCGTTGCAGGGGGGTCCCTTGTCCCATGACCTCGGCCGCCAGAGCGGCGATCCTGGGCGTCACGCCGGTCAAGTCGAGGGCCGGGTCCGTGGCGCCCCTGGGAGTGGCGCCAGCGAGCACCGGCGCGGGGGCGAGCCCCACGCGGTACTCCTGGACCTCCAGCGGGTTGAGCGGAAACGAAATGGCGCCGCCGGCGTCGATCCCGAGCGTCGAGACCCGGGGCTCGACCACCGCCGTCTCCACCGGCAGAGGCATGCTCTGACTGTGGAGCGGCTGGAGCCAGATGGTGGCCCAGCGGGAGGGCTTCTCCGGGCTCAGACGGAAGCGGACTCCCTGGCCGCGCTGGAGGTTGCCCAGGCTCGGCGAGCGCCGCCAAGTCCCCACCTGGTAGACGTCGTAGGTGGCGGCCTTGAAGCGCATCCCCCTCTCGTCGCCAGTGGGCGCCTCCTCCAGCACCCGCAGGACCACCTCGCGGCTGCTGCGGATGCGGCCTATCGAGTCGAGTGTCACCTGATCGGAGAAACCGGCCGACTCCAGAGTCACCCCGCTGCCGCCGCCGCGGCCCACGATGAACGGCGCCCGCACGCGCGGCAGGAGCATGAACATCGGGATGGCGATCACCACCGTGGCGGCCGTGGCGATCAGCAGGAAGCCGCGCAGGGGGATGAGGGCGAGCGCCGGATCCTCGCGGCCGAAGCCGGAGAGGACGTGAAGGAAGGCGAAGCGGGTCAGCAGCACCAGGATCAGCACCAGGAAGCCGATCAGATAGAGCACGATCGTGGGGTGGACGCTGGTGCCCATGGCGGCCAGGAAGAGGAAGAAGACGCCGATCGACGCCTGCCACTTGTCGCGCTCGCGGACGATGGCGAAGAGCTTCACCAGCACCGCGAACAGGCAGAGGTGGAGCACCGGTCCCACCAGTCCGCGGGAGATCACGAACATGTCGAGGAAGAAGAGGGGCAGGTAGATCAGCCCCAGCACGTTCATCCCCCAGGACGGCAGCCAGCGCGGCGGATCGAGGCTCGCCCGGCGCAGGAAGAGCACGACGCCGAGGAGGAAGACGAGGACCGCCGGCCATCCCACCACGCCGTTGAACGGCAGCGGGACGGGGGCGAGCAGCGCCGTCCACCCGAGCAGCAGCCGCTTCTGCCGCGCGAAGCTCATCCCGCCATCCTCGCCGGAGCGTCGAGATCGAGATGGACCCGGATCTGCGGCGCCCGCGGGTCGCTCGCCGTGAGCGGCTCGGCGGTGCGCGGCCGGGACTGGATCAGGGCCAGGGCCTCGAGCACGGCCAGCCGCTGGCGGGGGCCGCTGGCGAAGCCGAGCGATCCCTCGCGCGTCACCAGCTCGACCTCGTAGCCGCGCGCCAGATGATCGACGGCGATCGTGGCCGCCTCGCTGACCAGCCGCTCGAACCGGCTCTGCTCCGCGGGGTCCTTGAGATCGCCCACGGCGTTGTCGAAGACGATCGACAGGCGCCGGCTCCGCTCGGCGGTGCGCTCGGTGAAGATCAGCTCGCCCGTGCGCGCGGTCTGCTTCCAGTGGATCCCCCGCGGATCGTCGCCGCGGCGGAAGGCGCGCAGGGCGTATAGGTCGTGCCCCCAGCCGCCGCGCCGGCTGGCGTCGTCCCCCGCCTGCTCAGACTCCTGGGGGCGGCTCCCTCCGGCCGGGAACAGCTCGGGGAAGACCAGCACCTCGAAGTCCACCCGGTAGCGTACCCCCTTGCGGAAGAAGCCGAAGGGGAAGAGACTGGAGACGTGGACGTAGGGGAAGCGGTGGAATCCACGCGAGCCGACCATCAGCTCCAGTTGGCCGGCGCTCTTGCCCCGGCGCGGCAGGTAGGGGATGAGCAGCGGCGATCCCGAGCGCGAGAGGGTGAAGAGGAGGAACCAGCGGGGGAAGACCAGGGCCCGGCTCCGCAGCCGGAACCCCACCGCGAACGGCCGGTTGGCGAACACCTCGCCGGGGGGATCGATCTCCGCCTCCAGCCCGCGCACGTTCTCGCGCGAGGCCACGCCGGAGACGATCAGCAGAGAGAACATCAACGCCAGCACCATGTAGAGGGCGTTGTTGCCGGTGTTGGTGGCGGCGATGGCCACCAGCACCGTGAAGAGCACGTACCAGAGGCCCACCGTGGTGATGCGGATCCCTTCCGGGACGGCCCGGCGATAGAAGAAGCCGCTGGGGCTCTTCCGGGAGGCCGGCGCGCTCACAGGGGCACCGGGGTCGCCGCCACCACCCGTTCGATCGCCTTCCTCGCCTGGTCGAGATCGGCCGTGCCCCGCTTGAGGGAGATCCGGTGCGCCAGCACCGGCCCGGCCAGACGCTGCACGTCGTCCGGGATGACGTAGCCGCGCCCCTCGCAGAGGGCGAGCGCCTGGGCGGCCCGGAAGAGGGCCTGGAGCCCGCGGGTCGAGACCCCGAGGAGGAAGTCGCCGCCATGGCGGGTGGCCTCGGCGAGCGAGAGCATGTAGTCCGCCAGCTTGTCCGCGACCCGCACCCGCGCCACCCGTGCCTGGAGGTCGAGCAGCCCGTCCTGCGTGAGCACCGGCTGCATATGCTCCAGGAGGTCCTCGACGCCGCCCGAGAGCAGCAGGTCCTTCTCGTCCGCCCGCGGCGGATAGCCGAGCGAGAGCGACATCAGGAAGCGGTCGAGCTGCGACTCGGGGAGAGGGAAGGTCCCCTGGTACTCCAGCGGGTTCTGGGTGGCCAGCACCACGAAGGGCTCGGGGAGGGAGAACCGCTTGCGCTCGACCGAGACCTTGCGCTCGCTCATCGCCTCCAGCAGGGCCGACTGGGTCTTGGGGGTGGCGCGGTTGATCTCGTCCGCCAGCACCACGTTGGCGAACAGCGGGCCGGGGACGAACTCGAAGGCCTGATTCTTCTGGTTGTAGATCGAGACCCCGATGATGTCGGACGGCAGCAGGTCGCTGGTGAACTGGATGCGCTGGAAGGAGAGCCCGAGCGAGCGGGCCAGCCCTTGAGCGAGGGTGGTCTTGCCGACGCCGGGGACGTCCTCCAGCAGGACGTGCCCGCGGGCGAGCAGGCAGACGGTGGCGAGGCGGATCACCTCGCGCTTGCCACGGATGACGCGGGCGACGTTCTCCTCGAGACGGCGGATCGGCTCGGCGGCGTGGAGCGCGTCGCTGGTTTCGACGGCGATGGATTCCATCGTGAGGTCTACTTGTATCCCGACGATTGATAGAGCTGCGATTATAGAGAAAGATGCCTATGTCCGCGGAGCCTGGCGCCTCAGACGCCTCTCGACTCCCTTCCAGAACGCGGGGAGATCGAGATGGATTTCCGGCAGGACGCGGGAGCGGTATTCCGGACCGGCTGGCACTTCGACCACGTACCGTCCTCCCTCGTTGACCAGGAATTCGATCTGGCGCTCCAGAGGGTCCACGATCCAGTATTCCCGGACGTCGGACTCGGCGTAGAGTGAGAGCTTCTGCACCCGGTCGTGGCGGGCCGTCCCCGGGGAGAGGACCTCGGCGGCCAGGTCGGGGGCTCCTTCGACGCGCTCTTGCAGGATCTCCCGCCGGGCTTCCGAGACATAGAAGACGTCCGGCTGGACCACCGAATGATCCGCGAGATTGACGTCCAGGGGAGCCACGTAGGCGCTCCCCCCAGTCTCCAGGGCGATGTCGTCGAGGAGCCGGAGGAGGACGGTGACGACGATCTGGTGCAGACGCGAGGGGCTCGGGCTCAAATAGAACCTCCCATAGATCAGCTCGCAACGTGGCTCGTCGGGCAGCGCCTCGTAGTCCTGGCGGCGGTAGGGACCGAGGTCGGAGTCGGGAGAGAGCGGAGGTTCCTTGAGCAGAGCCACGGCCATGAAAGAAGTATATCTCCGGACAGGATTTGACCGCCTCATTACCGTCTACTATGATGGAGGCACGAACCGGCGTCGTAGCCCCGATCCCCTGAGCACAGTAGAATAGGAGCCCAAGTGCCCCCAAGGCCAGAAGGAGCGAAAAGTCACATGGCAGACATGAAATCCGACCGTATGAAGGCGATCGACGGCACGCTTTCCCAGATCGAGAAGCAGTTCGGCAAGGGGGCGATCATGCGCCTGGGCCAGCGCGAGACGCTGGCGCTGGAGGCGATCTCCACCGGCTCGATCTCGGTCGATCACGCCGTCGGCATCGGCGGCTTCCCCCGCGGCCGGGTGGTGGAGGTCTACGGCCCCGAGTCGTCCGGCAAGACGACGCTCGCCCTCTCCGTGGTGGGCCAGGCCCAGAAGCGGGGCGGCATCGCCGCCTTCATCGACGCCGAGCACGCGCTCGACGCCGAGTACGCCGTCAAGCTGGGGGTCGACATCGACAACCTCCTGGTCTCGCAGCCGGACAACGGCGAGCAGGCCCTGGAGATCGCCGAGATGCTGGTGCGCAGCAACTCGGTGGACGTGGTGGTGGTCGACTCGGTGGCGGCGCTGGTGCCCAAGGCCGAGCTCGAGGGGGAGATGGGCGACTCGCACGTGGGCCTTCAGGCCCGCCTGATGTCGCAGGCCCTCCGCAAGCTCACCGCCATCGTCTCCAAGTCCAAGACCTGCCTGATCTTCATCAACCAGATCCGCGAGAAGATCGGCGTCATGTTCGGCAACCCCGAGACCACCACCGGCGGACGCGCCCTCAAGTTCTACTCCTCGGTGCGCATCGACATCCGCCGTATCGCCTCGCTGAAGGAGGGCGAGGAGGTGACCGGCGCCCGGGCCAAGGTCAAGGTGGTCAAGAACAAGGTGGCCGCCCCCTTCCGCCAGGCCGAGTTCGACATCGACTATGGCGAGGGGATCTCGAAGACCGGCGAGCTGGTCGACCTCGGCGTGGACCACAAGCTGGTGGTCAAGAGCGGCGCCTGGTACTCCTACGGCGATCTCCGCCTGGGCCAGGGGCGCGACAACGCCAAGGTCTTCCTGCGCGAGAACCCCGACCTCGCCGACGAGATCGAGGCGAAGATCCGCGAGAAGATGGGGCTGCCCGCCCTCGGCGCGGTCCCGCTACGGGAGGTCGCGGCGGGGGAGTAGGAAGAACACGGACGAGCACGGACGGACACGCGCGTGCTCGTCCGTGCAGGTCCGTGGTAGTCCGTGAGCTGCTACGAGGCCTGCTGAAAAACCTTCCGCCACCAGCGCTGGAGGGCCGGCTGGCCTCGCCGCTCGGCGGCCTGCTCCAGGTGATCGACGGGCGCGGGGAGCAGGGCGAGCCTCCCCTTCTGGAGCTGCAGCAGCAGGAGATCCATCTCGCGCCCGCGGACTCGGGCATCGCCGGAAAAGGCGTTCCCCAGGGAGGTGCGGCCGTCGAAGCGGGCATAGAAGTCGCGAGCCTTGGCCGGCATGCGGGTCTGCTCGTCCTCGGCGGGCTCCTCCACCCAGACGGGATAGCAGCGTTCCAGCAGGTCGAGCGGCACCGCCATGTGCCGGCGGGCGACCAGGACCTGCTCCTCGGTGGCCTGCTCCAGCAGCAGATCGTAGACGCTCATCTCCTGGGTGCCGGCCTCGGCCGTCTCCCGGACCTCCTCGATGTCGAGCACCCGGTCCAGACAGAGCCGGAAGGCCCCGGCCAGGAATCGGTAGTAGGAGCCGCGGATCTTCTTGTAGAGATCCGCCAGGGTCCGGCGGCCGTCCACCGATTCCACGATCCGCCTTTGGACCGGCGGCAGATCCTCCCCGGGCCGGCGATCCCCCCGGCGGAGCACCACGCCGTCGTGGATCAGCACCCGGCGCATGCGCGCGACCTCGTCCACCCAGCGGGTCCCCTCCATCACCAGCCTCACGACGTCGATCGGCTCGGGGAGGATCTCCTCCTCCTGAGGCATCTCCGACTGGAAATAGAAGATCCCCCGCTGCCAAAGGAAGAGGTCGCAGACCACGTCCTCGATCTGCTCGCGCAGGGTCTGCTGGATGACTTCAGGCTGGAGCATCCCCAGCTCGCGCAGCGCCATCCCCAGACGGGTGCCGTGGCTCGCGCAGTGGCTCAGGGCCTTGAAGAGCTGGTCGTCGGTCAGGTGGCCGTGAAGCACGAGGTGCTGGCCATAGTACTCGGCGGGATCGTTCGAGAGGCACCCCACGACCTCGCCGGCGTGGAGATAGATCCGCTTCTCGCGCTCGCTGCGGCGGATCACGAGCGCCCCCGTGCAGCGGTCGTTCTTCGCCCACTGCAGCAGGTCGCCCAGGGGAAAGGCGGTCAGTCTTCCTGAGAATTCCATGATAAACGCGAGCCGATTGTACCAGGGAGACCGGAGAATTTCCCCCTGGAGAGGCGCTGTTATGCTTGCGGCCATGGATTCCGCCAAGCGCCTGTTTCTGGGCAGTGTCTTGCTCTGCCTCTCGCTCCCCCTGGGAGCGGCCAACCTTCCGTGCCGGCCCTGCGCCGGCCTTCGCGTCGATGCCTCCGTCAATCCCGCGGACGTCGCCCGCGTTCTGAAGCCCGGCGGACTGGAGCCGGGAAGCCCGCTCTTCGTCGCCTGGGAGGTCCCACTCTCGGCGGATACCCCAGCCGACACCACGCTCCCGTCCACGGTCCGCGACAGTGGAGCGACCCCGTGGATCTCCTTCGTCTTCCGCACTCCCCCGCCGCTCGCTCAAGGATCCGAGCGCCTCCAGGCCGAGCTGCGCGTCGCGGCCGACGTGGCATCGAAGGCCCCGGCCGGCACCTGGTTCCAGGTGGTCTGGCGGCCGGAGACCGGAAGCTTCTCACCGGTCGAGTACGCCTTCCTGCTCAAGCGGGCCGCCGTGGCCCTGACCGGTGCGCAGGGACAGGGGAAGGTGGCCTCGGAGCCCCTTCC
>JAICSG010000190.1 GCA_025937035.1 Thermoanaerobaculia bacterium
AAGGAATGGGGCCCCGGCGTCATCTCCGGTCGGGATCGCTCGAGAAGGCCTCGGCGAGGGCCCGGCTCAGGGTCTCGCCCAGGAAGTGGACGAGCGGAATGATCGTCTCGTAGTCCATGCGCGAGGGGCCCACGATGCCCAGGGTGCCGAGCGGGCGCTCGCCGGCGCCGTAGGGGGCCGCCACCACGCTCAGCTCCAGGTCGGAGGTGAGCTCGCAGTCCTGCCCGATCAGCACGCGCACGCCGCCTCCCTGGATGCACCGATTCAGGATGCGTACCAGCCGCGCCTTGTCGGCGAAGGCGTCGAACATCCGGCGCACCCGCTGCACGTCCGACAGCTCGGGCTTGGCGAGCAGCATCGAGGTGCCGTCCACCACCACTCCCGGCGCGCCGTCGGCGGCGAGGCCGGCCTGAGCCAGCTCGATCGTGCGCGCCAGCATGCGGTCCATCTGCGCCTTCTCCTCGACCATCATGCGCACCAGCCGCTCGCGGATCTCGCGCAGGGTGAGGCCGGCGAAGTTCTCCGTCAGATAGTTGGAGATGCGCACCAGCTCCTCGCGCGGCACCTCCTCCTCGGTCTCGATCACCTTGTTGTCGATGAACCCGGTCGAGGAGACCACCACGCAGAGGATCTTGCGGCCGGAGACCGGCACGAAGTCGATCGCCTTGAGCACCGTCTCGCCGATGGCCGGCGTGACCACCACCCCCACCTGGCTCGACAGCTCGGAGAGCAGGTGCGACGCCGTGCCCAGGAGCTGGTCGGCGTCGGCGCCGCCCACCCGCAGGTTCTCCTGGATGTAGCGCCGCTCCTTGGCCGGCACCGCGCGGGTCTCCATCATCGACTGGATGAACAGGTGATAGGCCGCCGCCGTGGGCACCCGGCCGGCCGAGGTGTGCGGCTGCATCAGATAGCCCCACTCCTCCAGGTCGGCCATGACGTTGCGGATGGTCGCCGCGGAGAGGCCGAAGTTGTGCTTCGCCACCGAACGCGAGCTGACCGGCTCGGCGCTCAGGATGTAGGTCAGGATGACATCCTTCAGGATCTCGCGGTCTCGCGGGCTCAAAGGAGCCTGATCTCTGGCGTCCGGCATGGCTTGGCGATCCCGAGGGCTTAGCACTCTCACCATGAGAGTGCTAACGCAGAATACCCGCCCGGCTCTTCCATGTCAAGACGGCTATCCTTCCAAACCACTGATAACAAGAGGAATTCTTGCTCCTTGCCAGCCCGCGGAGGAGGGGCTATCGTAGGGCCGTGAGCGCTCCCCTGGCGGGTCTCCGTTTCTCCGTGGCCGGCGCCGGCCGGGTCGGATCGAGCCTGGCCCGCTGGGCCGTGGCGGCGGGGGCGGAGCTGGCCGGGATCGCCAGCCGGCGCCCCGGGCGGGCGGCGTGGCCCGGCGGCCCTCCCCTGGTGGATCTGGACGATCTCGCCACCGGCGGGCAGGATCTCCTGCTGATCGCGGTGGGGGACCCGGCGGTGCGGGAGGTGGCCGCCCGGCTCGCCGGCCGCCCGCAGGCGCGGATCGCCCTCCACACCTCCGGCAGCCTGGACGCCTCGGCGCTCGATCCCCTACGGGAGACGGGATCGAAGACCGGCTCGCTCCACCCCCTCAAGGCTTTCCCCCAGCCGCTCCCCGATCCGGCCGAGGCGCGGGGGATCTTCTTCGCGGTGGACGGCGACGCCGAGGCGCGAGAGCTGGCTTTCCGTCTCGCCGCCGCCTGGGGTGCGGTCGCCGCCGAGGTGCCGGCCGAGGCCCGGCCGCTCTACCACTTCGCGGCCACCCTGGCCGCCGGCGGGGTGACCACCCTCCTGGCCGCCGCCGCCGAGATCGCCGGGACGTTGGGCCTGCCGGAGGCGGTGACCCGCGGCTACCTGGAGCTCGCCCGCGGGGCCCTCGCCGGCGCCGGCCGGGCTCTCGACGAGGGGCGCCCTCTCGGCTCGGCCGTCACCGGCCCCGCCGCCCGGGGAGACCAGGCGACCCTGGAGCGCCACTTCGAGGCGCTGCGGGCCCTCGCCCCGGAGACGCTGGCCCTGGCGGAGATTCTGGTGAGGGAGACCCGCCGGCAGGCCCAGGCCGCGGAAATCGCCGAAAGAAGGAAGAACTGACCTGATCACTGAAAGCGACGCAGGAAGACCGCGCCGAATTGGCCGCCTGTCGCCGGGACCGATCTCCCCGCGCTCCAGGTGATCCACCAGCCTCCCCCCGTCCAGGCCAGATCGCCGCAGCCGGGCAGGTCGAACGGCGCGCTCGCGTCGGAATTCACCTGGAAAGCCGGACCCGCCGGTCCGGCGCTCCCGCCGGCGAATCGGAAGAGCCGCGCCCGCAGGACATTGCGCAGCGGCGGCTGCCAGAGGAGGAGGAGATTCCCGGCGTCGTCGAAAGCGGCGTCGGCGAGCGAGAGGAGCAGGCCGGCCGGGGTGGCCGTCACCTCGGGGCTGGCCGGCCGGCCGGGAGCGCCGAAGAACCGCAGGTGGATCGAGGAGCTCGGGTGGGTGGTGTTGACGGCGTCCGCGACCAGCCAGGCGACCGCGAACCCGCCGGTCTGGGGGTCCGCCACGGCGAGGGGGCTGACGAAGAAGGGGGGCTCGCCGTTCGCCCCTCCCGGCGAGACGTTGACGTCGAATTCCTTGCCGTCCGGGGCGCCGGCCCGGAAGCGGCGCGCCCGGATCACCTGCCGCGCGGGAGACCTCCGGGTCGCCACGCTGGTGCCGGTCCATACCGCCACAAATTCCCGGCCGTCCAGGGGGACGATCTGGAGGTGAGGATTGTCGACGGGCTGGTCGTTGACAGTGATCCGCAGTCCCGTGGGTCTGCCCGTGGACGCGACCTGCTGGATCACCAGAATCTTCTGGCGGGCCTGGTAGCTGCCGGCATACAGGAGGCCGCCGGGCCCCGGCCAGACCCACCGGATGCTCGCGTCGCTGACGGCGACGGCCGGCCCGACTGGATGGCCGGCGCGGTCCAAACGCTGGAAGAGGGTCGACGGCGGGTGCTCCAGGGTTTCATCGAAGAGGTCGAAGAGCATCCGGTAGCCGTCGGCGAGCGGAGAGAGGAGGTAGACCGTGGGGGTGTCGTAGAAATCGCCGACGCCGCTGGTCTGGACCTGCCGGGGGTCGGTCGGCGTGCCGTCCGCGGCGTAGTGGCGCCCCTGGGGAGTGAAGGGCGGAAACTCATGGGAGCTCCAGACAACCTCGAAGGAGCGGTCGGGTGCCACGGCCAGGTGGGGGCAGACCGGCAGGGCGGCGAGCGTGTCGACCCGGGTTTCCGGGCCCACGGGGGCGGGCTGGGCCGCGAGATTCTTGCAGATCAGGGCGGCGAGCAGGACGGCGCAGAAAAGGACCGGCGGTTTCGGGCTCACGGGAGGCCTCCTGATGAAAAATTCCAACCTAATTCTTATACGGCGGCGGAAGCCGGGGCGTCGCTGCGGCGGTCCGCCTCCGTCCGCGACGGTTTATCTCCCGGCACGATGGATCGCCTCCGGCTGCTACGGTCCGCCGTACGCGGCGGCGGAGCGATTCCGGGATACGATGGATGAAGCTCCCGAGAATTGACGCACCCCCGGGAACGGGTGCTATGCTCCCCTTCCATTTCGGCCTGCGACAAGCCCCATGGTTTTTTTTAATTACAGCACGATGCAGATGGCGGCCAAGGTCGTGTACTACGGCCCGGGTCTCTGCGGCAAGACGACCAACCTCCACTACATCTACCAGCACACCGCCGGGGAGTCGCGCGGTGAGATGGTCTCTCTGGAGACGGAGACCGACCGTACCCTGTTCTTCGACCTGCTGCCCATCGACGTCGGCTCGATCGCCGGCTTCAACACTCGCATCCAGCTCTACACGGTGCCCGGGCAGGTGTTCTACAACACCACTCGCAAGCTGGTGCTGAAGGGGGTGGACGGCGTCGTCTTCGTGGCCGACTCCCAGCGGGCCATGCTGCAGGCCAACGTCGAGTCGTTCCGCAACCTGGAGGAGAACCTGGCGGAGATGGGGCTGTCGGTCGACACCCTCCCCCTGGTACTCCAGTTCAACAAGCGCGACCTCGCCGACATCTGCTCGGTCGAGGAGATGAACGCCGCGCTCAACCGCCACAACTGGCCCTACTTCGAGGCCTCGGCGGTGACCGGCACCGGGGTGTTCGAGACCCTCAAGGGGATCTCGCGCTTCACCCTGATGTCGCTCAAGAAGCGGCTCGGCCGCAGCGAGCCGGCTCAAGGCCGCCCGGCGGCCCCGGCCGCCGCGAAGCCGGCTGCGCCTCCTCCGGCCTCGACGGTCCCCCGACCCGCGGCGCCGGCTCCCGCGACCTCCGGCTCGCACCCGCAGATGCCGGCGCCCGGGCCTGCCGCCCCCGCGCCGGCCGCCCCTCCCCGCCCGGCCACGGCGGCTCCGGCCCCCGCGCCGCCGAAGCCCGCTCCTCCCACCGCGCCGCCGAAGGCGCCGCCGGTGGGCAAGGGACGCACCCTGGACGTGTTGGGCGAGCTCGAGAAGCTGCGCAAGGAGGCCGCCACGCCGCGGCCGGTCACGGGCCCCGTCCCCACCCGCCCCGCGGCCGCCCCCGCGGCTCCGGCCGGCGCCAACGGCCGCGGCGAGCTGTCGCGCAGCATCGAGCTGACCCTGCGCCGCGCCGACTTCCAGCGCGCCCGCCGGGTGCTGGTCAGCTTCCAGGTGGAGGACGACCAGCACCGGGTGATGGACGCCGTGCGGGACCTGGCGGTCGACATCAAGGACGCGGCGAGCCTGGAGAAGCTCCTCCTGCGCCTCAACATCGCCTTGAACGCCAAGGAATGACCATGCGAGGGCGGGCGCGATGAGGTGCCCCTTCTGCTCCGAGAACCGCGACCGGGTGGTCGACTCGCGGGAGAGCCGCGACGGCGCCACCATCCGGCGCCGCCGGGAGTGCCTGAGCTGCGGCCGGCGCTTCACCTCCTACGAGCAGATCGAGGACATCCCCTATATGGTCGTCAAGCACGACGGCACCCGCGAGGAGTTCAGCCGCAAGAAGCTCCTCGGCGGTCTGCTCAAGGCGTGCGAGAAGCGGCCGATCCCGTTGAAGAAGCTGGAGGCGATCGTCGATCAGGCCGAGTCGATGCTCAACGAGCGCGAGGACCGCGAGATCTCCACCCAGGAGATCGGCGCCTTCGTCATGGAGCGCCTCAGGGAGCTCGACCAGGTGGCCTACGTCCGCTTCGCCTCCGTCTACCGCCGGTTCGAGGACATCGACGCCTTCATGGACGTGGTCAAGTCGCTGCTCAAACCCTCTCATCAGGACGCCAAGGAGACGTGAGACCGAGATGGCCGCCCGCTACGAGTCCCTGTTCCTGATCTCCCGCTTCCAGGCGGAGCTCGACCGCCTCTTCCACGAGGCCATGCAGATGGGGGAGAACGACGTCCCCCTGGGCGAGTGGCAGCCGGCGATCGACGTGGTCGAGACGCCGGTGTCGATCCAGATCCTCGCCGAGCTCCCCGGCTTCGCCGCCTCCGACCTGAAGATCGAGGTGCGGGGGACGCGCATCCTGATCACCGGCACCAAGTCGACCGCCCTGCCCGAGGCCAGACAGGTTCGCTTCCACTGCCTGGAGCGCGGGCACGGCCGGTTCAGCCGCGAGATCCACGTCCTGACGCCGGTCAACACCCATCAGGGGACGGCCCGCCTGAAGGACGGCCTCTTGATTTTGGAGCTCCCGAAAATTCAAGATAAGCGTCAGGAGGCTCGCGTCTTGCATATCCAGGAGGCCGAGGAAAAGCAGGAATGACCAGACCGCCAGGCGAGCCACAGGACGAGGCCATCAAGATCCCTGACGTCCTCCCCGTCCTGCCGCTCAAGGACACCGTCGTCTTCCCCTACATCATCCTGCCGCTCTCGGTGGGCCGCGACAAGAGCGTGCTGGCCGTGGACCGGGCGCTCTCCGAGAGCCGCGTCATCATGCTGGTCGCCCAGCGCGACGCCGCCATGGACAACCCCGGCGAGGCCGACCTCTTCGAGGTGGGCACGGCGGCGGTGATCATGCGGATGCTCAAGCTGCCGGACGGCCGCATCCGCATCCTGGTGCAGGGCCTCGCCCGCGCCCGCGTGCAGCACATCAGCCAGATGGAGCCCTACCTCCAGGCGAAGATCGAGCGCATCGAGGAGCCCCGCCCGGCGGCGCCGTCGCTGGAGATCGAGGCCCTGGTGCGCAGCGTCAAGGAGAGCCTGGACCGCGCGGTGACGCTGGGCAAGGGAATCTCCCCCGAGGTGATGGTGATCGCCACCAACCTGGAGGATCCGGGGCGGCTGGCCGACCTCGCGGCGAGCAACCTGGACCTCAAGCTCGCCGAGGCGCAGTCGATCCTGGAGACGATCGATCCAATAGAGCGCCTGCGCCGCGTCAGCGATCAGCTCGTGCGCGAGATCCAGGTGCTCACCATGCAGCAGGAGATCTCCTCGCAGGCCCGCGGCGAGATCGACCGCAGCCAGCGCGAGTACTTCCTGCGCCAGCAGCTCAAGGCGATCCAGCAGGAGCTGGGCGAGGGGGAGGAGCTGGCCGAGGAGATCGCCAACTACCGCAAGGCCGCCGAGGAGAAGAAGCTCCCCGAGGACGCGCGCGAGGAGCTCGAGCGCCAGATCCGGCGGCTGGAGCGCAGTCACCCCGAGAGCGCCGAGACGCAGATCATCCGCACCTACCTCGACTGGCTGACCTCTCTGCCCTGGACCACGTGCTCGGAGGACGATCTCGATCTCCAGCACGCCCAAGAGGTGCTGGACGAGGACCACTACGACCTCGAAAAGATCAAGGAGCGCATTCTCGAATATCTCGCTGTGCGCAAGCTGAAGCCGGACACCCGCGGCCCCATCCTCTGCTTCGTGGGCCCGCCCGGCGTCGGCAAGACCTCGCTCGGACGATCGATCGCCCGCTCGCTCGGCCGCAAGTTCGTGCGCATCTCGCTCGGCGGCGTGCGCGACGAGGCGGAGATCCGGGGCCACCGCCGCACCTACGTGGGGGCGCTGCCCGGCCGCATCGTCCAGGGGATCCGCCAGGCGGGGACCAGCAATCCGGTGTTCGTGCTCGACGAGATCGACAAGATCGGCGCCGACTTCCGGGGGGACCCCTCCTCGGCGCTGCTGGAGGTGCTCGATCCGGAGCAGAACTGGAGCTTCGTCGATCACTACCTCGGCATCCCGTACGATCTTTCGAAGGTGATGTTCATCGCCACCGCCAACATGCTGGAGCCGATCCAGCCGGCCTT
>JAICSG010000236.1 GCA_025937035.1 Thermoanaerobaculia bacterium
AGGAGACGGTGGCCTCGTCCGCCACGGTATCTTCAGGCGTGCCGCCGTCGGAGAGGTCCACCGGCAGGCGGGACACGGCGATCCGGGCCGTCTCGCGCCAGAAATCCAGCTCGCGGGCCAGCGCCTCCGAGCCGGCGTGCGCGGCCAGACGGCGGGCCCACTCCTGGACCGAGGTGGTCTTGGGTGGTAAGGCGATGCTCTCACCGCGCGCGGCCTGGCGGTACGCCCCCTCCAGGTCTTCGAGCAGCACGCGCCAGGAGACCCCGTCCACCACCAGGTGGTGGGTGGCCCAGAGCAGCCGCGGGCCGGCTCCGGCGTCGAGCAGGCAGAGGCGGGTGAGCGGCCCGGCCGCCGGATCGAAGCCGGCCTGGACCGCCGCCGTGGCGCTCTCCAGGGCCTCGCCCCGGCGGGACGTCGGCAGGCCGAAGAGGTCCACCCGATGGAAGGGGGTCACCGGCTCGGCCGCCGCGTTCTCCTGCCGTCCCATCTGGAGATCGAGCCGCATCCGCAAGGCGTCGTGGTGCTCCACGATCGCGGCCAGGGCGCGCTCCAGGGCGGCGGGGTCGAGGGGCTCCGCCGGCTCCAGCAGGAGAGCCTGATTGAAGTGGTGGGGCTCCGCGAAGCCCTGCTCGAGGAACCAGCGCTGGATGGGGGTGAGGGGCACCTCGCCCGCCACCGGCCCCTGCCCGGCCCGGACGGCGCCGCCCGCGGCCGTGGCGTGGAGGGCGAGCCCGGCGATGGTCTGGTGCTCGAAGATCTGCCGCACGGTGATGTGCAGGCCGGCCTGGCGCGCCCGGGCCGCGATCTGGACGGAGAGGATCGAATCGCCGCCCAGCTCGAAGAAGTTGTCCTCCACCCCCACCCGCGGCAGGCGCAGGACCTGCGCCCAGACCTCCGCCAGGATCTCCTCCTCGCGGGTGCGCGGCGCCACGTAGCTCTCGTCCGCGCCCGCCTCCTCCGGCTCTGGCAGGGCCTTGCGGTCCACCTTGCCGTTGGTGGTGAGGGGCAGGGACGCGAGCTTCACGAAGGCGGACGGCACCATGTACTCCGGCAGCCGATCGCGCAGGGACCGGCGGAGCTCGTCGGCCGTGGCGTCGCCGGCCACGTAGGCCACCACCCGCTTCCTCGCGGAGCGGTCCTCCCGCACCAGCACAGCCGCCTGCTGGACTCCGGGCAGGGCGGCGAGGGTCGACTCGATCTCTCCCAGCTCGACGCGGAAGCCGCGCACCTTCACCTGATGGTCCAGGCGGCCCAGGATGTCGAGGGCACCGTCGGGCAGCCACCGCACGAGGTCGCCCGAGCGGTAGAGCCGGGCGCCGGGCTGGCCGCCGAACGGATCGGGGATGTAGCGCTCGGCCGTCAGGTCGGGCCGGCCCACGTAGCCCCGCGTCACCCCCACGCCGCCCACCAGGAGCTCGCCGGCCACGCCCATCGGCAGCAGCCGCATCTCCGGGTCCGCCACGTACAGCAGGCTGTTGGCGATCGGCCGGCCGAGCGGCACGCGATGATGCTCCTGCCCCGGCAGACAGACCCAGCGGGTGGTGTCGATGGTGACCTCGGTGGGCCCGCAGAGGTTGTCCAGAGGGACCTTCAGCCGCGCCAGCGCCCGGTCGCGCAGCTCGGGCGCGAGCGCCTCGCCGCCGACGAAGATCTGGCGCACCGTCGCGCAGCTCTCCACGTCCTCCTCGTCGAGGAACGCCGCCAGCATCGCCGGCACGAAGTCCACCAGGGTCACGCGGTGCTCGCGGATGAGGCGGACGAGATAGGGGCCATCCCCCTCCCGGCCCGGCGCGGTCTGCACCAGCCGGGCGCCGGCCAGCAGCGGCGTGAAGCACTCCCAGACCGAGACGTCGAACCCGAACGAGGCCTTCTGGAGGAAGGCGTCGCGCTCGTCGATGCGGTTGGCCGCCACCGCGCTCCACAGACGGTTGCAGACGCCCCGGTGCGGCACCATCACCCCCTTGGGCTGGCCCGTCGAGCCCGAGGTGTAGATCACGTAGGCCAGGTGGTCCGGCGAGACCTCGACGCCGAGATCCTCGCCCATCTCCTCGCCGGCGTCCCAGCGAGCGTCCAGAATCACCGTGGGGAGGCCGGCGTCCGGCACCCGCCCGAGCAGAGATTCCTGGCTGACCAGGACCCGGGCGCCGCCGTCGGCGAGCAGGAAGGCCAGGCGCTCCGGCGGATGGACCGGGTCGAGCGGCAGCCAGGCGCCGCCCGCCTCCAGCACCGCCAGCATGCCCACCACCATGAGCGGCGAGCGCTCGGCGCAGAGGCCCACGACCACGTCCGGGCCGACGCCCAGGGTCCGCAGGTGGCGGGCCAGGCGGCGCGCGCTGCCCACCAGGCGGCGGTAGGTCCAGCGCTCGGTCCCCATCTCGACGGCCACGGCCGAGGGCGTCCGCGCCGCCACCGCCGCCACCTCCCGGTGGAGACAGGCCGCGGTGAAGGCCTCGACCCGCGTGTCGTTCCACTCATGGAGGATCTGGGCGCTCTCGGCCGCGCTCGCGAGCGGCAGATCGAAAGCCGGCAGGTCCGGCTCCGTGATCGCGGCGGCGAGCAGCCGCTCGAAGTGGGCGGCGAAGCGGTCGACCGTCGGGGCGTCGAACAGCTCGGTGGCGTATTCGGCCTCTCCGATCAGCCCGCCGCCGTGCTCCATGAGGGTCAGCGAGAGGTCGAGCTGCGCCAGCCGCCTCGTCTCGCCCACCGGCCGCAGGCGCAGGTCCCGCACCTCCAGGCTCTCGACGGGGACGTTCTGCAGCACGAGCAGCACCTGGAACAGGGGGGTGTGGGCGAGGTTCCTCTCCGGGGCGAGCTCGTCGACCAGCCGCTCGAACGGCACGTCCTGGTGCAGATAGGCGGCCAGGGCGGTCTCGCGCGACCGGTGGAGCACTTCGCGGAAGGTGGGGCTTCCCGCCAGATCGCCGCGCAGCACCAGGGTGTTGATGAAGAGCCCGATCAGCCCCTCGGTCTCCTCGCGGTTGCGGCCGGCGATGGAGGTGCCCACCGCGAGGTCGTCCTGGCCGCTGTAGCGCGCCAGCAGGGTCTGGAAGGCGGCGAGGAGCACCATGAAGAGCGTCGCCCCTTCGCTCCGGGCGAGGGCCTCGATCCGCCGGCTGATCCCCGCATTCAGGGACATCCGCCGCGTGGCGCCCCGGTCGCTCCGGATGGCCGGCCGCGGGCGATCGGTGGGCAGCTCCAGGAGAGGGGGCAGGCCCGCCAGCTGCCGGCGCCAGAAGGAGATCCCGTCCTCCAGGACCTCCCCCCGCAGCCAGGAGCGTTGCCAGACCGCGAAGTCCGCGTACTGCACCGGCAGCTCCGGCAGCGGCGAGGGCCTCCCTTCGGCGAGCTCCGGATAGAGAGCCGCGATCTCGCGCACCAGGATGCCCCCCGACCAGCCGTCGCTCGCGATGTGGTGCAGGGTCAGCGCGGCCACGTGGGCCCCCTCGCCCAGCCGCAGCAGCACGCAGCGCAGGAGCGGCCCGCGGCGCAGATCGAAGGGGTGGAGCGCCTCGTCCCCCGCCAGGGCGAGGGCCGCCGCCTCGCGCCGCCGCTCCGGCAGCCCGCCCAAGTCCACCACGGGGAGGTGGAACGGCGCCGCCGGCTGGATCACCTGTGCCGGCGCGCCGTTGACGGCGGCGAAGACCGTGCGCAGCGCCTCGTGGCGGCGCACGATCTCGCTCAAGACACGGGCCAGCACGGCGGGGCTCAAGGGGCCTTCGACGCGCAGCGCCACGGGAAGGTTGTAGAGCGCGCTGTCCGGCTCGAGCTGATCGACGAACCACAGGCGCTGCTGCGCGAAGGAGAGGGGGAGCGGCCCCTCCCGCGGCACCGGCACCAGGGGCGGCGCGAGGAGCCCCGCGCCGGCCCGCCGCGCCGCCTCGACGCGGGCGGCGAGACCGGCCAGGGTCGGGGCCTCGAAAAGGTCGCGCAGGGGCATCTCGACGCCGAAGGCGGCGCGCAGGCGCGACATCACCCGCGTGGCCAGCAGGGAGTGGCCGCCCAGCTCGAAGAAGTCGTCGTCCGCCCCGGCCCGCTCGAGCCCGAGGAGCTCGGCCCAGAGGCCGGCGAGGACCTCCTCGGCCGGCGTGCGCGGCGCCTGGTAGCTCCCCTCGGCGCGCTGGTGCTCCGGCGCCGGCAGGGCCCTGCGGTCCACCTTGCCGTTGGCGATCAGGGGGAATGCCGGGAGCATCACGAAGGCGGCGGGGACCATGTAGTCCGGCAGGCGGTCGCGCAGCCCCGCGCGCAGGGCCTCCGGCGCGGCCTCCCCCACCACATAAGCGACCAGGCGCGGATCGCCAGGGGTGTCCTCGCGCAACATCACGAGCGCGTCGCGGACCCCGTCCAGGGCGGCCAGCGCCGCCTCGATCTCCCCCAGCTCGATGCGGAAGCCCCGGATCTTGACCTGGTGGTCGGCCCGGCCCAGGAACTCGATCCTGCCGTCGGGCAGATAGCGGACGAGGTCCCCGGTCCGGTAGAGCCTGGCGCCGGAATCGGCGGGCACGAAGCGCTCCGCCGTCAGGTCCGGCCGTCTCAGGTAGCCGCGCGCCACGCAGGGGCCGCCCACGTAGAGCTCGCCGATCACCCCGACGGGCGCCGGCTGCTGGTGCCGGTCGAGGATCCGCATCCCGGAGTTGGCCAGCGGCCGCCCCGGCGGGACCATCGGCGGCCGCGACCGCCCCTCGCCCTCGCGGTCGATCCGGTTCATCAGCACGCCGACCGTGGTCTCGGTGGGGCCGTAGTGATCGTAGATCTCACACTCCGGCCGCAGGGCGCGGATGGCGTCCACCAGATCCCATCCCAGCGCCTCGCCGCCCAGGATCAGCCACCTGCGGGGCAGCAGCCGGGCGCCGAAGGGAGAGCTGAACAGCATCGCGAAATGGGAGACGACGATCTTGAAGAAGTCGATGGGGTGGCTCTCAACGTACTCCGCCACCGCCCGCGGATCGAGGGAGGTCTCGCGCGGCAGGACGTGCAGGCAGCCGCCGGTGCAGAGCGAGAGGAACAGGGCGGTGTTGCCGCCGTCGGCGGCGATGGTCGAGATCATGAGGTAGCTGCAATGCGGCGGCACGCTCAGCTCGGCGGCCACGGAATCGACGTAGCTCGTCAGGTTTCCATGGCTCACCCCGACCCCCTTGGGCCGGCCGGTGGACCCCGAGGTGTAGATCACATAGGCCAGATGATCGGGACCGGCGCCGGAATCGAAGCCCGTTTCGCTCTCCCGGCCGATCTCGTCCCAGTCGGCCCCCATGCGGACAATGCGGACGAGCGGCGGCATCCGCTCAGGGAGCAGGGGGCGCAGGGCCTCCTCGGTCAGGAGCAGATGCGCGCCGGAATCCTCCAGCAGATAGGCGAGGCGGTCTTCCGGGTAGGTGGTGTCGAAGGGGACGTAGACCCCGCCGGCCTTGAGGACGGCCAGGATGGCGAGGACCAGCTCCGGGGTGCGCTCCAGGAAGATCCCCACCGGCACCTCCGGCCCGACACCCCGCTTCCGCAGATGGCGGGCGAGCTGATTGGCCCGCCGGTCGAGCTCCCGGGCGGTGATCGATTGCCCCTGATAGACCAGGGCGATGGCGTCCGGCGTCCGCTCCGTCTGGGCGGCGAAACGCTCGTGCACGCGGAGGCCGATGCCGCCGATGCCGCCGATCGATACGGCCGGATGCCACTCCCGCCGCGCCTGATGGAGCTCCGCCGCCGTGAGCAGCGGCAGCTCCGCCACCGGGCGGTCCGGCTCGGCCGCGGCGGCCTCCAGCAGCCGCTCGAAGCGGATCAGCAGCCGCTCGATCGTGGCGGCGTCGAAGAGGTCGGTGGCGTACACCGCCGTGCCGGCCACCCGCCCCTCGTGCTCCCCCAGGTTGAGCGTGAGGTCGAGCTTCGCCGGGGCGGCGTCCACGGCGACCGGCGACAGGCGCAGGCCCGGGATCTCCAGATCCTCGCCGGGAGCGTTCTGCAGCACGAGCATCACCTGGAACAGCGGCGTGTGCGCGAGGCTCCGCTCGGGAGCGAGCGCCTCGACCAGCTTCTCGAACGGCACGTCCTGGTGCAGATAAGCGGCCAGCGCCGTCTCGCGCGCCCGGCCGAGGAGCTCGCGGAAGGTGGGCCCGCCGGCCAGATCGCCGCGCAGCACCAGGGTGTTGACAAAGAATCCGATCAGCTCTTCGGTCTCGATCCGGCCGCGTCCGGCCACGGGCGAGCCCACCGTCATGTCCTCCTGCCCGCTCCAGCGCGCGAGCAGGGCCTGGACGCCGGCCAGGAGCACCATGAAGAGGGTCGCCCCCTCGCGCCGGCCCAGGGCCTCCAGACGGCCGGCCAGCCCGGCCGGCAGCCGCACCGGCCGGGTGGCGCCCCGGTAGCTCTGCGCCGCCGGCCGCGGCCGGTCGGCGGGGAGCTCCAGGACGGGCGGCAGGCCGGCGAGCTGTTGGCGCCACCAGGCGATCTCATCCTCCAGGAGCTCGCCGCGCAGCCAGGAGCGCTGCCAGAGGGCGAAGTCCGCGTACTGCACCGGCAGCTCGGGCAGGGGCGAGGGCTGGCCCTGGCTGAAGGCCGCGTACAGAGCGGCCATCTCGCGCACCAGCACACCCGTG
>JAICSG010001242.1 GCA_025937035.1 Thermoanaerobaculia bacterium
TCTCCCCCGCCCGCGCGATCGCGCTGCTGGGCCGCGGGGGCTCCGTCTTGGAGATGGAGTCAGCCAGGGCCTGAGGGTCCGAGGTGGGCCGGTACGGACGCTGGCCGGTCAGCAGGAGATACAGGAGGACGCCCAGCGAATAGACGTCGCTCGCCGTGGTGATCGGCTCCCCGCGGATCTGCTCGGGGCTGGCGTACTCGGGGGTCATGGGGCGCAGGTCGAGCCGGGTGAGGGCAAACGGCTCCTGGGCGGGATCGAGGAGCTTGGCGATCCCGAAGTCGAGCAGCTTCGCAGCCCCGTCGGCCGTCACCAGGATGTTGCCCGGCTTGAGGTCGCGATGAACGATCAGGTTCTGATGGGCGAAGTGGATGGCCCCGCAGACCCGCTGGAAGAGCTCCAGCCGCTCGCGGACCGGCAGCTTCCGGTCGGCGCAGAATTCGTCGATCGGCCGCCCCTCGACGTACTCCATGACGAAGTAGGGGCGGCCGTCCGCGGTCGTGCCGCCGTCGAACAGCTTGGCGATGTTCGGGTGATCCAGGTGGGCGAGGATCTGGCGCTCGGAGCGGAAGCGGCGGACGATCTCGTCCGTGTCCATGCCGCGCCGGACCACCTTGATCGCCACCGTCTGCTCGAATTCCTGATCGGCCCGTTCCGCCAGATAGACCGCGCCCATGCCGCCCCGGCCGATCTCGCGCACGATCCGCCAGACGCCGACGCGCTCCCCCACGGCGAGGGGCTCGACCTCGTCGAGCCGGATGCGGAAGACGGGGGTCTCGATGAAGTCGCCGATCTCCGCCTCCTCGGCGGCCAGCGACTCCACCTCTCGGCGGAGCTCGTCGTCCCCCTGGCAGGCGGCCTCGACGAAGCCGGCCCGCTCGGACCCTTCCCGCTCCAAGGCCCCGTCCAGGATGACCTTGATCTGTTGCCAACGCTCGGGTGTCACCGTTCCCCCGGGAGCCCCCGGCTCCTGTCGCATTGTCCGTCTACCTGAAACGCGAGAGGCGGGCATGGAACGGCTCGCTAGCCCGGGCTCAGCTCCCGGTGCAGCCAGAGCTTGGCCGTCCGCCACTCCCGCTTGACGGTGGTCACGGAGATTTCCAGGAGCTCGGCGATCTCCTCGTTGCTCAGCCCCATGAAGAACCGCAGCTCGACGATCCGCCCCTGGCGGGCGTCGAGCTCGGCGAGCCGTGAAAGGGCTTCGTCCAGGCCGACCACATCGACCTCCCTCAGCTCGGGGACCGCGATGGTCTCGTCCAGCGGGACCTTCGGCATGCCGCTCCCCCGTTTCGCCGCCTGTCTTCCCTTGGCGTAGTCCACCAGGATGCGCCGCATCATCAGGGCCGCCACGCCGAGGAACTGCTCCCGATTCTGCCAGTGCATCTTCCGTTGCTCCATCAGGCGCAGGTAGACCTCGCTGACCAGCGCCGTGGGTTGCAGAGTGTGGCTGTCGGCCTCGCGCTGGAACAGACGCCTGGCGATCTGGCGCAGGTCCTCGAAGACCAGAGGGATGAGCTTCTCCAGAGCCGCGGCA
>JAICSG010000595.1 GCA_025937035.1 Thermoanaerobaculia bacterium
GCCGATCACCGGGATGGCGAGCGTCTCCTTGAGGCGGGCGAGGTGGCTCCAGTCGGCCTCGCCGGTGAACATCTGGCGGGCGGTGCGGGCGTGCATGGCCACCGCGGCCACGCCGTTGGCCTCGCAGATCCTCCCCAGCTCCAGGTAGTTGCGCCGGCAGTCGTCGAGCCCCAGGCGGAACTTGACGGTGAGGGGGATCGAGATGACGTCGCGCACGGTGCGGACGATCGTCTCGGCGAGCTTGAGGTCGCCCATCAGGGCGGCTCCGGCGCACCCCTTGAGGACCTTATTGGCCGGGCAGCCCATGTTGATGTCGCAGATGTCGGCGCCGAGCTCCTCGACCACCAGGGCGGCCTCGCGCATGGTGGCGGCGTCGGAGCCGTAGATCTGGATGGCGAGGGGGCGCTCCTCCGCGCTGAAATACATCAGCTCGCGGGTCCGCTGGTTGCCGTTGACGATCGCCTTGGAGGAGATGAACTCCATCGACACCACCCCCACGCCGCCGATCCGCCGCACGATGAGGCGGAAGTCGCGGTCGGTCACTCCGGCCATGGGAGCGAGCCAGAGCGGGGGATCGATGTGGAGGGGGCCGATCTGCACCATAGGACGGGGATTGTAACGCGGTCCGCGGCCGGGGGATTCCGGGGTGGGATGGCGCGGAAACGACAACGCCCCGCCGGGGAGGACCGGCAGGGCGCCACTATGAGGACGCGAAGCGGATCAAGAAATCTTGACGACGTTCTTGGCCTGGAGACCCTTCGGGCCCTCCACCACGTCGAAGCTGACGCGGTCGCCCTCGCTCAGGGTCCGGAACCCCTCGGCGATGATGGAGGCGTGGTGGACGAAGACGTCCGCGCCGCGCTCCCGCACGATGAAGCCATAACCCTTGGCGTCGTTGAACCACTTCACGGTACCTTGCTCAGGCATACTCTTGCTCCTTGCAACAGATGAAACAGGGTTGTTTGTTCTTCCCGCCCGGTCGGGCGGTCTCCTCCACCCCACAAGGGGGCAAAATCATGAATCGAATGACGAGCCTCCGTACGGCTCTTCTCCTCCTGGACGACCTGCTGAAATCCGTAGTTGCGCATGCAAGAGTCGGTGAGGAAGGGGTTATTCAGAACGGTTGTGCAGGGTGAACCGGTTGCTGCAAGGGGAGAGCTTCTGGCAGGGCTGTGTCTCGTGAAACCGCGTCCAACCTTGTTCCGTGTGTCCGATTCGGTAATTTCCAGCGACTATGCCACTTCTCCAGAAAGAAAGCAAGGGGACGTCCTCCGTCCGGTCCGGTAAGATCCCCGGCATGTCGACCCGCATTCCCAGAAAGCTCGATCCCGTCGAGGTCCGGGTGCTCGGCTCGCTACTGGAGAAGGAGCAGACGAATCCGGAGACCGTGCCGATGACCATCAATGCCCTGGTCCTGGCATGCAATCAGAAGACCAACCGCGATCCGGTGATGCAGCTCACCGAGGACCAGGTGGTGACCGCCCTCGACTGGATGCGCCAGGAGGTGCTCGCCTGGCGCTCGGAGGGGGCGCGCACGGAGCGCTGGCAGCAGAGCGTCTCGCGGCGCTGGGGGCTCGACCGCGGGGGCAAGGCCCTGATCACGCTTCTGCTGCTGCGCGGCCCGCAGACCGCGGGAGAGCTGCGCACCCGCAGCGAGCGGCTGCATCCGTTCGCCACCCTGGAGGAGGTCGAGGAGACGCTCCGCCGCCTGGCGGCCGAGGACGAGCCGCTGGTGATGGAGCTCCCCCGCCGCCCCGGCCAGAAGGAGGCGCGCTGGACCCATCTGATCGGAGAGGCCTCCCCCGAGCCGGAGCCCGAGGAGGTCTTCCTCGAGGGCGCCGCCGAGGCCTCCGCCTCTTCTCCACGCGCCGCGCTCGCCTCGCGGGTGGAGCGGCTGGAGGAGGTCGTGGAGCGGCTGGCGGCGGAGTTGGAGGAGCTGAAGAAGCAGCTCGGGGTGTAGCTAGATCACCTCGATCCGCACCTCTCCCTCCAACACCTCGCCGATCTCGGCGGCCTGGTGGCCGCTGGCGAGGAGGGCGGCGAGGAGGGCGGGAGCGGTGTCGGGGGGCACGGCGAGGAGGAGCCCGCCCGAGGTCTGGGGGTCGAAGAGGATCTCGCGGCGGATCTTGTCGAGCCTGGCGTATTCTTTCAGGGATTCGCGGACGTTGTCCTCGTTGGCCACCGTGCAGCCGGTGGTCACCCCCGCCTTGATCAGCCGGTAGACGTCCTGATGGACGGGCAGCCGCTCGAAGACGAAGCGGACGCCGGCCCCCGAGGCCTTCGCCATCCCCAGGGCATGGCCGGTGAGGCCGAAGCCGGTGATGTCGGTGGCGGCGTGGGCGCCGTGCTCCAGGGCCAGCTGGCTGGCCACGTCGTTCAGCCGCTCCATCTCGCGCAGGGCCGGCTCCAGGCCGTCCTCGTCGATCTTGTCCGCCTTGAAGGCGTTGATCAGGATGCCCGTGCCGAGCGGCTTGGTGAGGAGGAGGCGGTCGCCGGGCTGCGCTCCGGCGTTGGTGAGCAGGCGCTTGGGATCGGCCTCGCCGATCACCGCCAGGCCGAACTTGAGCTCCGGATCGCGCACCGAGTGGCCGCCGAGCAACACGGCGCCGGCGTCGACCAGGGCCTCGGCGGCGCCGCGCAGGACCCCCGTGAGGGCCTGGGCTCCCTCCCCTTCCAACTCGGGGAAACAGCAGAGGTTGAGGGCGAAGAGAGGCCGGCCGCCCATGGCATAGACGTCCGAGAGGGAGTTGGCGGCGGCCACGCGCCCGAAGCGGTGAGGATCGTCGCAGACCGGGGTGATGAAGTCGGCCGTGGCGACCAGGGCGCGGTCGCCGAGCAGGTACACGCCGGCGTCGTCGGCGGTCTCCGCGCCGACGAGGATCCTCTCATCCCGTCCGGCGAGCCGGACGAGCGGGGTGATCATCGTTGACAGGTCCCCCGGACCTATCTTGGCCGCTCAGCCGCCGGTGGTCGCACAGGCGGTGAGACGGAGCTTGCGCCGGAACAGTGCCATGGCGGGGGATTGTATATGGAGCCGATGAAACTACCCTCTTAGTTGTACGTATCTGGAAAGAAGTCAAAGGAGACCCCGCATGAAGCTTAGAAAAACTCTATGGGTCGCCCTGTCGCTCGCGATCCTCCCGGCCCTCGCCGTCGCCAAGCCGGCGCTGAAGCCAACCCAGGCCAAGCTCCAGCCCTGCAAGGTCCCCGGCGCCGAGGGGCCGGTCGATGCCCGGTGCGCCACCTACGAGGTCTGGGAGAACCGGGAGGCGAAGTCGGGCCGCAAGATCGGCGTGAAGGTCGTGGTTCTGCCAGCACTCTCCGCGAAGCCGAAGCCCGATCCGGTGTTCTTTCTGGGCGGCGGCCCCGGCGAGGCGATCGCCGAGGAGGCTGGTTACCTCGCGAATTTTCCCCTGCGCCGCGACCGTGATCTCGTCTTCATCAATCAGCGGGGCACGGCGGAGCCGGACAAGCTGGACTGCGAGCTCGGCGGCCATGCGGACGACCTGCAGAGCTATCTCGGGGAGATGTTCCCCGTCGCGGCCGTCCGGGAGTGCGAGGAGCGCCTGGCGAAGAAATACGACCTCACGCAATACACCACCAATGCC
>JAICSG010000791.1 GCA_025937035.1 Thermoanaerobaculia bacterium
CACCGGAACCATCGGCCGCCAGGTGGTCTCCCAGCTATTGTCTACAGACGCTCAAGTCCGCGCGATGACCCGCAATCCGGACGCCGCCGACCTGCCGTCCGGAGTCGAGGTCGTGCGCGGCGACCTCACCGATCCCGCGAGCCTCGATCGATGCTTGGAGGGTATCGAGGCGGTGTTTCTCGTGTGGACCGCTCCGGCCGCCGCGGTCCCGGGGGCCGTGGAGCGGATCGCGAAGCAGGCCCGGCGCGCCGTGTTCCTGACCGCTCCGCACAAGACGCCGCATCCGCTCTTTCAGCAGACCAATCCGATGGCGGCGATGCACGCGGAGATCGAGCGGCGGATCGCGGCTTCGGGCCTCCAGTGGACGTTCCTGCGGCCCGGGATGTTTGCCGCCAATGCCCTGTCCTGGTGGGGGCCGCAGATCCGCTCCGGCGACGTGGTGCGCTGGCCCTATGCCGATGTCCCGACGGCGCCGATCCATGAGCGGGACGTCGCGGCGGTGGCGGTCCGGGCGCTGTTGGAGGAGGGGCACGAGGGGGCGGAATACGTTCTGACCGGCCCTGAATCCTTGAGCCACCGCGAGCAGGTGATCACGATCGGCGAGGGGATCGGCAGGCCGTTGCGCTTCGAGGAGATCTCGCCGGAGGAGGCGCGGCGGGAGCTCCCCTTTCCCGCGCCCGCCATGGACATGCTGCTCGAGGCCTGGGCCGCCGCCCTGGGGCACCCCGCGCTCGTCACCTCCACGGTCGAAGAGATCACCGGCCGGCCGGCGCGGACGTTCCGGGACTGGGTGGCCGATCACGCCGCGGAGCTCCGGACTTGACGTAGGATCTCGATCCAACCCAGGAGGTGAGCCGATGAGCGTTCCCCGACTGTCCGCCGCGCTTCTCAACGCCGCCATCCTCGTCGCCGGGCTGAGCCCCGCGACGCTGGCCCTCGCCCAAGGGGCGCCCGCCGCGCCTCCGGCCTCCACGGCTCCGAAGGCGGCCCCCGTCCCGGCTCCCGCGCGCGATGAGAATCTGCCGCCGTCCGAGGCGCAGGCCAAGGCCGCGCTGGAGAAGTCGCCTCGCCATGGCGAGTACGTGGACGTCAAAATGCCCTCTGGCGGGGCGCCGATCCGCACCTGGATCGTCTACCCCGAGCGCAAGGACAAGGCGGGCGTCGTCATCATCGTCCATGAGATCTTCGGCCTGAGCGACTGGATCCGCGGCGTCGCCGACCAACTCGCCCGCGAGGGGTTCATCGCCGTGGCCCCCGACCTGATCTCCGGCCTCGGACCCAACGGTGGAGGGAGCGATTCCGTCCCCAGCCGGGACGACGTGGTGAAGCTCATCCGTGGGGTCACCCCCGAGATGGCGACCGCGCGCCTGGACGCCGTCCGTGACTGGGCGGTCCATCTCCCCGCCGCGAACGGTAAGAGCGCCACCCTGGGCTTCTGCTGGGGCGGCGGCCGGAGCTTCGCCTACGCGGCCACCCAGCCGGCCCTGAACGCCGCGGTGGTCTACTACGGCACCTCGCCCGAGGCCGCGGACCTCGTCCGCGTCAAGGCTCCCGTCCTGGGCCTCTACGGCGGCGACGACGCGCGGGTGGTGGCCACCGTAGGTCCTGCCGAGGCCGAGATGAAGAAGCTGGGGAAGACCTTCGAGCCCCACGTCTACGACGGCGCCGGCCACGGCTTCCTGCGGGCCCAGGAAGACCGCGGGGGCGCCAATCTCAAGGCGACCCAGAGCGCCTGGCCGCGCACGGTGGCCTTCCTGCGCGAGCATTTGAAGTGATCGAAGTCTTGGAGGCCCAGGAGTCCGACACCGGCGAGCTGGTCGCCATGATGCGGGATTTCTACACGGAGCTCGGAGAGCCGTTCGACGAGAACCGCGCGGAGCGGGCGCTGCGGGCTCTGCTGGCAGACCCGTCCTGCGGCACGGCCTGGGTGTTTCGCGAGGGCGGCCGGGCGGCCGGGTATCTCGTGGTCACGCACGGCTACAGCCTGGAATTCAGCGGGCGCATCGCCGTTGTCGACGAGGTGTACACCGTGCCGGAGATGCGCGGGTGGGGGATTGGGGCCCGGGCGCTCGCCCTGGCGGAAGAGCACTGCCGTCGCAACGGAATCGAAGCTCTGCGCCTGGAGGTGCACCAGGAGAACCGCCGCGCTCTGGCGCTCTACGAGCGAAATGGATTCGAGGCGCACGACAGGTATCTGATGACGAAATGGTTGTCTTTGCGGTGAGGCCTTGAGCTGGCATAGGATGCCGCCGTCGGTCCACTCGAAAGGAGCCAGACGATGAGCTCTTCCAGAAAGTCCGCCGTCCTTCTCAGTGCCCTGCTGTCCCTGACGCCTCTCGCCCTGGCTGGAGCCGCCGAGGCTCCGAAGACCGAGATCAAGGGCGCGGCCATCCTCGATCATCCGTGCGGCAAGGTCGCCGTCAAGCAGATGGGGCTGATCCACGCCGGCAAATTCGAGGAGGCCAACAAGCTCACCACCAAGGAGATGCAGGATCAGTGGAAGGCCATGCCGGCCAAGGACCGCGAGATGATGACCGGGATGATGAAGGAGATGTCGAGGTCCGAGGCGGATTTCGCCAAAGACATCCAGGCCTCCGGGGTCCTGACCGTTGAGGGCGGCCACGCGACGCTGACCGTCAAGCAGGAGCACAAGGACGCCAACGGCTCCAGCACCGATACGATGACTCAGAATTATGTGATCGACGGCAACAAGTGCCTGATCTCGCGGTAGGCGCCTTACCGATGGATCCCGATTTTGAATTCATGACGGCTGCCCTGGAGCAGGCGGAGAAGTCC
>JAICSG010000603.1 GCA_025937035.1 Thermoanaerobaculia bacterium
CGCCCGGGCCCACCACCACGCGCCGCCCGCGCGGGCCGGACCACAGACGCTCCCCCGCCTCCCGCTCCCCGGCGCTCAGGAAGATCTGGGGGCGTGCCTCGGGGAGGTCGGTGGCGCCGAGGAGCTCGGCGAAGCGGAGGGCCGCGCGGCCCACGTGCTCGCCGGGGTCGTAGCGCACCGTGAGGTGGGCGGCGGAGTGGCCGCCGGCGTACCCCCGCACCCCGAGCCGGCAGGGGATGCCGGCCCGCAGGAGCAGCAGCGACCCCCAGGCGCTCCCCACCACGTCGATCCCGACGTCGAACCGGCTCCGGAGCGCCCGGATCTCCGGCGAGCGCCAGAGATAGGCCAGGCGCCCCGCCGTCCCCTGGCCGCCGGTGTACTTGTTGAACCAGGGGGCCTGGACCGTCACCACCTCGGAGATGTGGGGATTGCCGCGCAGCACGTCCGCGCTCCAGGGGCCCACGCCGGCCACGACGCGGGCGGCGGGGAAGCGGCGGCGCAGGGCGTCGAAGAGGGGGGTGACGGCCAGAACGTCCCCCACGTCGTTGTTGCGGAGCACGAAGATGGATTCCGGCGCCGCGGGCGGCCGGGCGTCCCGCCGCGGCCGGCCGAGGGCGAAGACCGCGCCCTCGAGCAGCCCGGCGCCCGCCCCCCGGACGATCCGTCCGGCCGTCCGCCGGAGGCTCACCGCTTCCCTCCCGGCGGCAGGCAGAGCAGGTTGGCCGATCCCTCCAGCCGCTCCAGGTCCCCGGGGCGGACCGCCTCCTCCCGGCCGTCGCGCAGCAGCCGCAGATCGGAGTAGCCGAGCCCCCTCACGAGATCCGCGATCTCGCCCGGCCCGTAGCCGAAATCGCGCGTCCAGGCCGGATAGACCTCCAGATGGAGGACCGGATGATGGCGCTCCAGCAGCCCGGCGGCGCCGCGGAGCACCGCCAGCTCCGCCCCCTCCACGTCGCACTTGAGGAAGTCGATCCGCCGGACCCCGTTCTCCCGGGCGTAGCCGTCGAGCGTGATCAGCGGCGACTCGTGCTCGGTCACCGCCGGGCCGGCGCTCCAGGAGCCCTCGGCGTGGCGGGCGAGGGAGGCCTGGCCGTGATCGCTCCCCGGCTGGAAGAGGACGGCCGAGCCCTCCCGGTCCCCCACGGCCGTCCGGCGGACCCGCACGTTGGGGAAGCGCTGCTCGCGGGCGAGGCTCTCCCGCAGCCGCTCGAAGGTCGCGGGGACCGGCTCGAAGGCATGGACCTCCCCGCGGGGGCCGGCGAGATGGGAGAACAGCACCGTGTAGTAGCCGAGGTTGGCGCCGACGTCGAAGACCACGTCCCCGGGACGGACCAGCCCCAGGAAGGCGATCTTGTCCATATCGCGCGCCGGCCGGCGGCGGAGGGCGGCGGCATAGAGGGCCGGCCAGCGCGTCAGCAGGAAGTCGATCCGCGAGCGGAGGGTCCGTCCGGCCATGGCCTAGAGCCCTCCCAGGAGGGCCCGCAGGGGGAGCCGCCGATGCCGGCCGTTACCCCAAGAGGTGGAGAAGTAGGGAGCCACCCGCAGGCCGGCCCGGAAGGCCCGCCAGCGCTGACCCCGCGCGAGGCCGGAAGCGTAGTAGGCCAGGAGATCCTCCACGAAGCGCCGGTCGCCGTCGTCGAGCAGGGGGAGCTCCAGGGCGTCGCGCAGCCGCGCGCTCTCGGCCTCGCACCGGCGGCGCCAGCCCTCCCGGAAGCTGCCGTCCAGCAGGGCCCGCCCCAGCCCCTCCTGGCGGACCCGCTCCTCCGGCTCCGCCCAGGTCAGGCTGGCCCGGTGGCGGCGGTAGACCTGGAGCCGCTCGTCCAGATAGACGATCCCGCCCATCTTCGAGGCCACCAGGGCCAGCCAGGCGTCGTGATAGGGCTGGTGCGGCGGGATGGGCAGGGCGTGGGAAACGAGCTCCCGCCGGAACATCACGCTGTGGCTCACCACCCAGCTCTCGGCCAGCAGGTAGCGGGTGGGCCGGCCGCTGCCGTGGGCGCGGGCGAAACGGAAGATCGGCTCGAACGCCGCCTCGACCTTCCGGGCGCCGTCGAGATCGATGTACTCCTGGATGTTGCCGTAGATCAGGCTGTGACCGCCGATCCGCTCGGCCAGGGTGGCGAGCTTGTGCGGCTTCCAGACGTCGTCCTGGTCGGAGAGGGCGATGAGGTCCCCCCGGCAGAGGGAGATGGCGCGCTCGAAGTTCCTCACCAGCCCCAGGGGCGTGGGGTTGGCCTCCCAGCGCAGCCCCCGCTCGCGGGCATACTCGTCGAGGATCTCCGGGGTGCCGTCGGTCGAGGCGTCGTCGGTGACCACCACCTCCAGATGGGGCCAGGTCTGGGCGTAGATCGAGTCGAGCTGCTCGCGCAGATAGGGGGCCCCGTTGCGGGTGGCCATGGCGACGGAGACGAGAGGGGCGGTCACGGCTTGCGGGCCCGGGTCAGGAACTGGAAGACGAAGAAGTCGTGCAGCCGGCCGAAGGTCAGCCGGTCGAGCGCCTTGTGGCGGAGGCCGTAGGCGCCCATGGTCTCCTCCATCCGCTCCACCACCAGCCCGGCCCCCTCGAACAGCTCGCGCACGTTGCGCCGGCAGAAGAAGCGCAGGTGGGAGCGGTCGAGCAGGCCGGCGGGCGCGTAGCGGAAATCCCCCTGGAGGACGATCGCCCGCAGCGCCCGGTGGTTGCGGATGTTGGGGATGCTGCTCAGGAAGAGCCCCCCCGGCCGCAGGTAGCGGGCCAGGCGGGCCACCGCCCGCCAGGGGTCGACCAGGTGCTCCAGCACGTCGGCGCAGAGCACGGCGTCGAAGCCGCCGGCCGGCAGGTCGAGATCGAGCGCCTCGAAATTGCCGTGGATGAAGCGGTCGACCCCCGGCGCCCCTCCCTCCGGCTCGGCGAGGTCGATGCCCACCGTATGGGAGGCGAGCCCCATCTCCTTCGCGGCCCGGAGGGTCGCGCCGTCGCCGGCCCCCAGCTCCAGCAGCCGCAGGCCGCCGCCGGAAGGGAGCAGGCGGAGGAGCTCCAGCCGGGCGGCGGCGTAGTACCCCCGCTCTTTCTCCTCGTAGAGGCGGGCCGTGGCGTCCGTCGTCATCCCCGGATCTCCTCCAGGCGGCGCAGATAGGTCTCGCGGGTCGCCGTTGCGATCTCCCGCCAGGAGAGCCGGGCGGCGGCCCGCAGGCTGTCCTCGGCGAGCTCGGCGTAGCGGTCCGGCGGCAGCAGGAGGAGCCCGGCCACCCGGCCGGCGAAGGCGTCCGTATCCCCGATCGGGACCATGGCTGGGTTTTCCAGCAGGCTCATGGTGTCGCGCGGGCCGGGGGCGTCGTAGGTCACGGTGGGAAGCCCGGCCGCCAGCTTCTCCAGCACCGAGAAGCCGAACCCCTCCAGATAGCCGGGGAAGGCGCCCACGGTGGCGCCGGCCAGCAGCCGGGGCAAGCCCCGGCTCTCATAGCGGGGCACCACCTCCAGGGCCGCGCGGTCCTCCGGGCGGAAGCCGGCGAGCACGTAGTCGCGGTCGTGCCCCGTCCCCAGGAACAGGAAGCGGGCGTCCGGCACCCGCTCGCGCACCC
>JAICSG010001166.1 GCA_025937035.1 Thermoanaerobaculia bacterium
CGGATGTGGAAGGGCATGGTCGCCGAGACGGCGAGGAGGTCCGCCCCGCGCTCCTCGAGAGTGCGGATGACGTCTCCGGTGGGGGTGTTGGCGCCCAGGTAGAAGGTGTCCCACCCCTCCATCTCGAAGAAGTCGGAGACCATGCGGACGCCGATCTCGTGGAGGTCCCCCGCCACGCAGGTGCCGACCAGGACGTGGCCGTTCTTCCCGGTCGAGAAGATGTAGGGGTAGAGCTGCGACATGATGAGCTGCGTGGCGGCCGTGCAGTAGTGCTCCTGGGCGACGCTCACCTGGTTGGTCTGCCAGAGCCGCCCGATCTCGTGCTGGGAGCGCTGGAAGACGTAGAGGTATACGTCGCGAACGCTCAACCCCTCCTCCACCGACCGCTGGATGAGCCGGCTCGCCGTCTGCCGCTGGCCGTCGAGCAGGGCCCGCAGATAGCGCTGGGAGAGGTCGTAGAGCGGGTCCGCCTCACAGACCTCGTTGCGCGCCTCGATCCCGCGGACCCCGAGAATCCGCAGGCCGGCCGCCACGTATTCGTGGGCGACCTCGGCCTGCTCGGCGGTGAGCTCGCGGCGGAGCGTCTCGTCCAGGACCTCCAGGTTGCGCGCCAGGTCGCCGGCCGGGATGCCGCGGGAGGCGAGCATCACCTGGGCCCAGTCCACGTAGTCGGCGAAGAGCGACGGCGAGCCGGAGGCGATCGAATCCGCCAGATAGGACAGGTGATACTCGGCGTCCTTGAGGCAGTGCCGGCGTCCGCGCTCGCCATAGCGCTCGGCGAGCTCGGGCGCCAGCTCGTACTGGCGCGCGGTGACCGCCTCGGCCAGGGAGCCGCGGCGGGCGTCGAGGGCCTGGCTGACCTCCAGATGAAGCTGCTCCTGGACCATGACCGCCGTCAGGAGCAGACGTGCTCGAAGTAGCGCATGCGGGTGGCCTTGGGATCGAGCCTCAGCCCCCTGGGGATGCCCTTGTGGGATTCGTGATGGAGATGGCTGCGGTGCCAGGCCGTGAAGCTCGGCTCGTCGCGCCACCAGGTCATGAGCCAGAACTCGCGCGGATCGTCGAGAGGATTGAGCACCTCCATCCGCACGAACCCCATGGCCCCCTCCACCAGCCGGGGGCGGTCGACGAAAGCCTGCCGTACCTCGGCCTCCATGCCGTTGGCGACCGTGAAGCGGCTCAAGGCCACGAAAAGGGTGGCCGGAGAGGTTGAAAGAGCAGCCGGAATTTCAGTGATCATCGTGCTTCGCACAGCATCTCCTTACCTGTGCCGCCGGGGTCTATGCAATCAGCGTTCCCGGTGGGCCAGTGCCAACCGCAGACCCTTTTGGTAAGTACGAGGAAGAGAGAGAAGGGTTCCCGGACGATTTCGAGCCCCGCAGGGGCGTCAGGAATTAGCCCGGGCCGTGAGGCCCAGGTAGAGAGGCCCAACAAAATCAAAGCCCCGCCAGGGGCGACAGCCTTTCCCGGGCCTCACGGCCCGGGCTAATCCATGCCGCCCCTAACGGGGCTGAAATTTACCCTACTGCCCCGCCACCGTCTTCACCTCGCCCCCTCCGCCGCCCAGACCCGCCAGATCCCGGGCCAGCACTCCGTATCCCGAGGTGCCGATCAGGAGCTGGCCGTCGAGGACCTCGGCGGCGGAGATGTCGCCGGCGGGGACGGGCACGTCCACGTCCTGGAATTTGCCGGTCTGGCGGTCGAAGAGGCGGAC
>JAICSG010001058.1 GCA_025937035.1 Thermoanaerobaculia bacterium
CGGAGGCGTGGTCGCCGAAGGAGCTGTGCATCTGATCGCTGGTGATGTTCGGGCCTTCCGTGGCCTCCTGCCCGGTCAGGCCGAATTCCACGACGTCGAGGAAGAACTGGAGGAGGTTCTGGTCCTAGGTGTCTCCCCCCTGTACGGCGAAGGCGAGATAGGGCTTGCCGTTCTTCAGGGCCAGAGTGGGGGTGAGGGTCACCCGCGGCCGTTTGCCGGGCACCAGGACGTTGAACGGATCCTCGGCCTCGTCGAGCACGAAGCTCTGCATGCGCTGGGAGAGGCCGATCCCGCTGTGGCCGGCGATGAAGGCCGGCACCCAGCCGCCGCTCGGCGTGGCGGAGACCACCCACCCCTCCTCGTCCGCGGCGAGGACCGAGGTGGTGCCCGCGCGGAAGGCCTCGTCAAAGGTGAGCCGCGAATTCTGCGGCTGGGTCCACTTTGTCTTGCCCTGCGGCGTGCCCCAGGTCTTCAGGAGGTCTAGGAAGGGGTTCTTCTGCCCCTGGAACGGGTACGGGTCGCCGGGCTTCACCGCGGGATCGTTCCGTTTTTCGTCGATCTGCTGCCGGCGGGCGTTGGCGTACTCCTTGGAGAGCAGCCCCTGGATGGGCTCCTCGGGCGGGAAGTACGGGTCGCCGTAGTAGAAGTCGCGGTCGGCGAAGGCCAGGCTCATCACCTGATAGAGGGTGTGGATGTAGCGCGTGCTGTTGAGGCCCATGCCGCGCAGGTCCATGGGCTCGAGGAGATTGAGGGCCTGGAGCATGGCGGGTCCCTGCGTCCAGGCGGTGAGCTTGTAGACGTCGATCCCCTTGTAGTCGGTGTGGACCGGCTCCTCGATTTTGACTTTCCAATTGGCCAGGTCCTCGCGGGTGAAGAGGCCCCCCTGCTCGCGGGTGCCGCGCACGATCTCCTCGGCGATGTCCCCCTTGTAGAAGCGGTCGTAGGCGGCGTAGATGGCCTCCTTGCGGCTCTTGCCCGCGGCCAGGGCCTTGTGCTCGGCCTCGACGAGCTTGCGCAGGGTGGCGGCGAGGTCGGCCTGCCGGAACACCTCGCCGGCCCGCGGCGCCTCGTGGGGCTCGCCCGGATGGGTGAGGACGACGGCCTGGGAGGAGGGCCACTTCTTGATCTCTGTCTTCTGGTGCTCGATGGTCTCCGCGAGCTGCCCCTCGATGGCATAGCCGTCGGCCATCTGGATCGCCGGGGCGAGGACGTCGGCGAGGGAGAGGCGGCCGTATTCGGCCAACATCGTCAGGAGGCCGCCGGGGGTGCCCGGCGTGACCGCCGCCAGCGGGCCGTATTCGGGCGGATAGGCCATCCCCTTGCCGTGGAAGAATTCGGGGGTGGCACCCGTGGGGGCGACGCCCAGGGCATCGATGGCGATTACCTTGTGCGTCTTCGGGTTCCAGAGCAGGACCTGGGTCTCGCCGCCCCAGCTGAGGGTGTCCCACATGGTGCAGGCGGCGGCGAGCATGGCGGCCGTGGCGTCCACGGCGTTCCCCCCCTTCTGGAACATCATCGCCCCGGCCGTGGCCGCCAGCGGCTTGCCGGTGATGGCGAGCCAGTGGCGGGCGTGGAGCGGAGGCTTGTTGGTGCGGGCCGAGACGGGGACCGCGCCGAGGGTCAGGACGGCGAGCAGGACGAGGCGACGAAGGCGGGGGCGGGTGGTCATGGAGGGCTCCTCCTTGGTGGGGGAGTGTAGCGGAGAAAATGCCGCTTCTTCGATTGCTCGGCCCGTCCCGCCCGGGCATGAATGCCCAGGCTACGCTTCAACCGAAAAGCCGGGTGAACCCGGCTCCTGGAAGACAGCTCTGACTTCGGAGCCGGCTTCAGCCGGCTTTTCGGTTTCGATGTAGCCCGGGCATTCCCGCCCGGGCGGGTGATGAGGGACAACCGGCCGGGGGCGCCGGAGCATACAATCCGGCACGACGTCCAGCAGGAAGAAGGGAGGGAGGA
>JAICSG010000410.1 GCA_025937035.1 Thermoanaerobaculia bacterium
AGTCCGCGGGCCGAAAAGCCTGAAACCCGAGGCAAAAAGGTAGAGCCCGCCGCTGAATGGCCTTTCCCTCCACGAAATAGCCAGTCGGCCCCCGGCACAGGCTCCGTCAGGCTTGCCAATGACTCTCTGAGCCAAGCCATTGATCATTGGGCCCAGCGAATGAGCCCGGGACACCCGTCGATGATCTTTGCGACCCCGGTAGAAATCTTTTGCGGGATGGAAAAGCCCTTGGACCGCCAGTAAAAAGCCTTTCCTATTCTGGATCAGCGGACTGAGGGTTGCAGATCTCGAAGTGATAGAAAGACCGCCGATTGATCTGTTCGAGCCGCCACAAGGCAAATCCCAGCTTTTCGATCACGCGGACGGAAGCGGCGTTGCCGACCTCGACGCTGGCGACAATCCGGCGCAGGTGGAGCTCGCGGAATCCGAAGTCGACGAAGGCGCGCGCGGCCTCGGTGGCCAGCCCCAGTCCCCAGTAGGCGGGAGCCAAAGTGAATCCGAGCGCGCCCTCTCCTGGAATGGGACCGGCTCCCCCAAAATGAGGGTAGACGCCACAATAGCCGATATAGCGGCCCTCCGGCTTGAGGACGGTGGCCCAGAGGCCCAGGCGGTCCGGGGCGGGCCTCAGGAATCTCTCCCGGAACCTGCTCTCCGCCTCCTCGCGCGGCCGGGGTCTCCCGCCCACGAACCGGCGCACCGCGGGATCGGCCTCCAGCGCGCAGAAGGGGTCGAGATCCTCCGGGGTGTGGTCCCGGAAGAGGAGGCGTTCGGTTTCGAGGAGGATCATGTACCCCCTTGCAAGCTCAAACGGTTCTGAGGCAAGGAATTCGGAGACCAGAGCGGGAATGGTACAGTACGCCCAGGTTTTGAACCTTTCACGATGAGAGCCTCTTCCATGGGCGCCGGCCTCCGCCGGATCTTGCTGGGTCTCGCCGGCCTGCTGATGGCGTTCGCGGCGTTCGTGAACGCCACGGTCGCGGTGCCGCATCTGCGGGAGGACCTTCTGGAGATCCACGTCCGGCCGACGCTCGTGTCGGCGATCCTGCTGGGTCTCCATCTCGGCACGTTCCTGATGGCCGGATTCGCCCTCCTGGTCCTGGCCGCCGCGGCGCAGCGGCAGGGGGCATCGGCGCTCCGCCTCCCCCTACTCATGGTCGCCTTGATGTATACGGTCTTCGGGGTCTTCGCGTTCGTGTGGAGCGGGAGCCGTCACACCCTGGGGTATGTGGTGATGGGGGTGATGGTGGGGGTGGCTTGCCTGCTTCGGGAAGTTTAGCAAGGACCGCAAGGACTGCAAGGACTGCAAAGACGAAAGAGCTCGTGGCATCGGATGCCTGCTTCGTGTCTTTGAGGTCCTTGCAGTCCTTGCGGTCCCTTGGGTCCTTTGAGCCCTTGCCCGGGTTTTCGCCGTAGGTGCCCTCCCCGCAACCCCCCGCCCCTCCAATCCGTACAGGTATACTCGAAGGGGGTCCGAACAGGGCCCTGGAGCTCTCCGGGAGGGTCTGACTTGACCAAGGAACGCGCGACGGGCCGGGACATCGTCCTCGCCATCGGCGAAAACATGCGCCAGAGTCTCGAGCCGCTGGTGACGAAGACGATCGCCCCCAGCCTGTATCAGGTGTATCTTCACGCCGACGACTACGACCGCCTGCGCACCCTGTTTGGCGAGCTCGAGGAGGAGGCCAAGACCCTCCTCGACTCCGAGCTCGCCCGCCTCAACCGCGGCCCGGCCTCGGCCTTCCCCCGCATCCTGCGCAAGAAGAAGGCCGACGAGCCGGCGCCCGCCCCCAAGTACGTCAGCGCCGAGGGGCGATGGTCGGTCCGCTTCCAGGAGGACCCCAACGGCACCCTCAGCCCCGGCGACGTCGAGGTGGTCTCCGAGTTCGCCCGGCCCCCCGAGGCCGGCTACGGCGCGGGCTCGAAGACGCACCGCATCTCCACCACCCGGCGGCTCGGCCAGATGACGACCACCCGCCGGGACGCCATGGAAGGGACGCAGTCTCTCGCGGGCACCCAGGCCACCGAGCCCTCGGGGCACGCCCGCCTCGTCTACAAGGACGACCAGGGGACCCACACCTTCCTGATGACCAAGGACGAGATCGTCATCGGCCGCCAGGCGCCGGACGTCTGGGCCGACCTGTCGCTCGACACCTCGCTCGACGTCTCCCGCGAGCACGCCCGGCTCCAGAGCACGCCCGAGGGCGGGTTCCGCATCAAGGACCTCTCGAAGCTGGGGACGACGGTCAACGGCGTCCCCCTCCCGCGCAGCCTCGAATCCGCGGACGGCGGCGTGCGCGATCTCGACCGCTGGGAGCCGCTGCCGGACAAGGCCCGCATCGGCCTCGCCGGCGTGATCTATCTCGATTTCGAAAGGCTCGCCAAGGCGTGACCACCCTCTATTTCGCCCGTCTCGCCTTCCTGACCGTCCTGGTGGTGATCGCCGCCGCGATGGTGGCGCTCGCTTTTAGGGAGAGGAGGTAGCATGGCTTCCACCGCCGCCAGGCGCCCCCTCTCCGCCTGTCTCAGCGATCCCGGCCTGGCCCGGGAGAACAACGAGGACCGCGTCCTCTGCGATCCCGAGCGGGGCATCTACGCGGTGATCGACGGCGTGGGCGGCGAGTCCGGCGGCGAGATCGCGGCCCAGACCGCGATGGAGATCCTCCAGGCCCGCCTCTCCCGGCGCACCACCGACGCCTCCCGCCTGATCCGCGAGGCCATCGCCCTCGCCAACAAGCAGATCTGGGAGAAGGCGCAGGCCAATCCAGCGCTCGCCGGCATGGCCTGTGTGCTCACGGTCGCCGTGGTGGACGGCGCCCAGGTGACGATCGGCCATGTGGGGGACAGCCGGCTGTATCTGTTGAAGTCAGGCCAGATCAAGAAGATCACCAAGGACCACTCCCCCGTGGGCGCCCGCGAGGATACCGGCGAGATCTCGGAGGCCGAGGCGATGGCCCATCCGCGGCGCAACGAGATCTTCCGCGACGTGGGCTCGGCCCCCCACGAGCCGGACGAGGAGGGGTTCATCGACATCACCCAGATCGCCTTCGAGCCGGCCTCGGCGCTGCTGATCTGCAGCGACGGCCTCTCGGATCTGGTGACCTCGCAGGCGATCCTCTCGACGGTGGAAGCCAACGCCGGTGACCCGCAGCGGGCCGCCCGGGGGCTGATCGACGCCGCCAATCAGGCCGGAGGCAAGGACAACGTCTCGGTGGTGCTGGTGGAGGGCGAGCGCTACGCCGCCACGGTCCGCAAGCCCCGGCCGGCCACCCGGGAGACTCCGCGGCCGGCCCCCACTGGAGCCCGGGGCGCGGCGGTGGCGAAAGGGGGCGCGGGATCGCGGATCGTGGGAGCGTTCGTGAGCCGGCCGGCGTTCCTGATCTATGGGGCGATCCTGGGGGCGTTCGCCTTCGCGGCGTTCGGCCAGGGCCTCCTGGGAGGGATCGTCCCGGGGACAGGCGGTCCGGCGACGGCCCACGGCCGCGTGCTGCGGGTGGGAGGCGAGGGGGGGACGGCGACGATCGCCGAGGCGCTCCAGCAGGCTTCGCCGGGGGACACGGTCGAGGTGATGCCCGGCACCTATCGCGAGGCCCTCCAGCTCCGCTCCGGCGTGGCCCTGGTCAGCCGGGTGCCGCGCGGCGCGGTGCTCCTGCCGCCGCCGGGGAGCAGCCAGCCGGCGGTCTCCGCCCAGTCGGTGGTGGACGCCAGCGTCGAGGGGCTCCGGATCGCCGGGGACGCCCAGGCGCCGCTCCAGGTGGGGATCCGCCTGGCGGATTCGGACGTGGGGGTCGACGGCGTCGAGATCACCGGCGCCCAGACGGCGGCGATCGACATGGTCGAAGCCGACCGCTCGGAGGTGCGCTACAGCCTCCTGCACGACAACCCCGGGGGCGGCGTGCTGATCGAATCGAGCTCGGCCCCACGGCTGATCGCCAACCTGATCGCCGGCAACGGCCGGGCGCCGGGCGCTCCCACCCGGCCCGGGGTCGAGGTGCGGGACGGCGCGCGGCCGGACTTGGTGGAGAACCGTTTCGAGGGGAACGGCGGCGGCGGGGTGCTCCTCCCCAACCAGGACCGCGCCGCCGAGGTCTACGCCTGGAATTCGTTTGGAGGAGCGGGGCGGGCCGAGGCCGTGCGCGCCCCGGCCGCGCAGCCGCCGGCCCAGCAGGCCGCTCCCCAGCCCACCCCCTCCCATCACAAGGGGAAGCCTTGATGTTGACCGTCCAGCAGGTGGGCCGCTTCGAGCTCCGCGACTTCCTGGGCCGCGGCGCGCTGGGCGACGTCTACCTGGCCTGGGACCCGGAGACGGGGCGGGAGGTGGCCCTCAAGGTGGTGCGCGCCAACCGCGCCGATCCGGAGATGCTCCAGGCGGAGAAGAACGGCGTCGCCCTCCAGCAGCAGCTTTCGAGCGTGGCGCCCCAGGTGGCGGCGGTCTACGAGTGGGGAGAGGACGGCCCCTTCTTCTGGGTCTCGATGGAGTACGTGGCCGGCGACGACCTCTCGCAGCGGCTCCTCCGCGGGCCGCTCCCCGAGGACCACGCCGCCTCGATCGCCTGCCAGCTCTGCGACATGCTGGAGGTCTGCCACAACTTTTCGGCCGAGGTGGCCGGCCGCAAGGTCTACGGCATCAGCCACGGCGACATCAAGCCGGAGAACATCCGCCTTCAGGACGAAGACCGCGTGCGCGTGCTCGACTTCGGCATCGCCAAGCACCTGTCGCAGACGCGGAAG
>JAICSG010000911.1 GCA_025937035.1 Thermoanaerobaculia bacterium
GATTATTGGGATATAAATCTTATGAGATCCAAGATTCCCACGCTCCTCGCGCTCACCCTCCCCCTCCTTTCCTGCGCCTCCGGAGGCCCCAAGCCCGTGCCCTCCGTGCTGGCGCTCCGCCTGGAGCGGTTCCTCCATCCGCCCGGCGGATCGGTCGCCGTCTTCTACCACAACCTCGGCACGGGAGCGACCTACGCCCGCAACGACGACGAGACCTTCCACGCCGCCAGCACCATGAAGATCCCCGTGATGATGGCGCTCTTCCAGGCCATCGACAACGGCGAGCTCCGGCTCGACCAGCCGATCCCGGTGCGCAACGAGTTCGCCAGCCTCGCCGACGGCTCGCCGTTCTCGCTCGATCCGAAGGACGACGGCGATCCGGATCTCTATCAGGCCGTGGGCTCCACCCAGACTCTGGAGGAGCTGATCCGGCGGATGATCACCCGCAGCTCGAATCTCGCCACCAACCTGTTGATCGAAAAGATCGGCGCCTCGCGGGCCCAGGACCTGATCCGCGGGCTCGGCGGCTACCACACGATCATCCTGCGCGGCGTCGAGGACGAGAAGGCCTACCGGGCGGGGCTCAACAACGTCACCGCGGCGGAGGATCTCGCCATCGCCCTCACCACGATCGCGCAGGGGACCGGTTTCAAGCCGGCTTCGAGCCAGAAGATGATCGAGTTTCTCAAGGCCCAGGAATTCAACGAGAAGATCCCCGCCGGCCTGCCGCCCGGCACCGTGGTCGCCCACAAGACGGGGGACATCACCGGCTTCCACCACGACGCCGCGATCGTCTATCCGCCCGGCGAAAAACCTTACGTTCTGGTGGTGCTCACCGAAGGATATCAGGAAGAAAAGGACGCCAACCGCACCATCGCGGCCATCTCGCAGGTGATCTGGGAGCGGCGGGCGGACATCCCGTCCGGTCCGGAACAGCAGCCAGCCAAGCCGCCGCGCGAGGGGGGGTAAACGATCATGAGCGCCGAAGCCGATCTCCTCAAGCGCACCACCGACCTCGCGCTCGAGTTTCTGGACAGTCTCCCCCATCGGCGGGTCGGCCCCACCGTGCCGATCGAAGAGCTGCGGGCGGCCTTGTGCGGCCCGCTTCCCGAGCACGGTGAGGATCCGCTCGCCACCGTGGAGCGGCTGGCGCGGGCCGCCGATCCCGGGCTGGTGGGCATGGCCGGGCCGCGCTACTTCGGCTTCGTGATCGGCGGCCACCTCCCCGCCGCCCTCGCCGCCGACTGGCTGACCTCCACCTGGGACCAGAACGCCACCCTCTACGTGAGCGCGCCCTCCAATTCGGTCGCGGAGGAGGCCGCTGCCGGCTGGCTGCTGGAGATCCTGCGCCTGCCGCGCGCGGCCAGCGTGGGCTTCACCACCGGCTGCATGATGGCGAATTTCACCGCCCTCGCCGCCGCCCGCCATGCCGTGCTCGCCCGCCGGGGGTGGGACGTGGAGAGGCGCGGCCTCTTCGGCGCCCCGGAGATCGACGTGGTGATCGGCGCCGAGGCGCACGCCACCATTCACGCCGCCCTCCAGATGCTGGGCCTCGGCCGCGAACGGGTGAAACGGGTCCCCACCGACGGCCAGGGGCGCATGGAGGCCGATGCATTACGAAACGTTTTGAAGGATTGCCACGGTCCGCTGATCGTCTGCGCCCAGGCCGGCAACGTGAATACGGGAGCCTTCGATCCGCTGGAAGAGATCGCTGACGTCGTACGCGAGCACGAGGGCTGGCTCCACGTGGACGGCGCCTTCGGCCTCTGGGCGAGCGCGTCACCGTCGCTCGCCCACCTGACCCACGGCGCCGAGCGGGCCGACTCCTGGGCCACGGACGGTCACAAGTGGCTGAACGTCCCTTACGACTGCGGAATCGTGATCGTCAACGATCCCGAGTCCCACCGGCAGGCCATGACGATCGCCGCGCCCTACCTCGTGCAGACCGAGGGGCGCGAGCGCGATCCTTTCGATTACGTCCCCGAGTTCTCCCGCCGCGCCCGGGGCTTCACCGTCTGGGCCGCCCTGCGCTCCCTGGGCCGCTCCGGCATCGCCGATCTGGTCGACCGCTGCTGCGCCCTGGCCCGGCGTTTCGCGGAGATTCTGCGCCTGGAGCCGGGCGTCGAGATCCTCAACGACGTGGTGCTGAACCAGGTGCTGGTCCGCTTCCATCCTCCGGGCGGCGGCGATACGGACGCTTTCACTCGTGAGGTCATCGCGCGGGTCCAGGAAGATGGCACCTGCTGGCTGGGCGGCACCGTCTGGCACGGGATGGCGGCGATGCGGATCTCGGTGTCCAACTGGTCGACGCGGGAGGAGGATGTGGAGGTTTCGGCGGGGGCGATCCTGCGTGCCGCCCGGGCATGAATGC
>JAICSG010001029.1 GCA_025937035.1 Thermoanaerobaculia bacterium
AGGGCGGCGGCGCTGTTGGCCATGTGAATCAGGATCCCCGCGCGCTCCTTGGGTGTGAGCAGGCCGAGCACCGACGTGAAGCGCTCACCTTGAGCCGGATTGCGCGGGCTCTCCAGGTCGTCCGCATCGCCGAAGTGCGACAGGAGGCCGGCGAGCCGCAGCCCGCGGCTGCCGCGCAGGATCTCCAGCGCCCGCGGCACCTCGTCCACCGCCACGCCGAGGCGGCTCATGCCGGTGTCGACCTTGAGATGTACGGGCTGGGGCTCGCGTTGCCCCGCGGTCCATTCGTTCCAGCGGGTGAGCTCGGCGAGCGAGGAGAGGGTCGGGGTGAGCCGATAGCGGGCGTAGAGGGCGATCTTCTCGGGCCGCGCCGTGCCCAGGACCAGGATGGGGCGCTCGACGCCAGCACGCCGGATCTCGGCCCCTTCCTCCAGCAGCGCCACGCCGAGCCAGTCCACCCCCGCCGCTTCGAGAGCGCGGGAGACCCCTACCGCGCCGTGGCCGTAGGCGTCCGCCTTCACTACGGCCATGACTTTGGTCTCCGCGCCCCCCAGGCGCTGGCGGATCTTCGCGAGGTTGTGCTCCAGGGCGCCGAGGTCGACGTCCACCCAGGCCGGACGCAGGGCCGCCTGGAGATCCTCCACCCCCGGCCCGCTCTCGGGCGGCGGGATCTCAGAAGGGAGCGGGCGAGGATTCGATGCCATGCCGGTCGAGGTTCCGGAAGCTGGTGGTCTCACCCAGGAAGACGAGATCGACGGTGCCCGTCTCGCCGTTGCGGTGCTTGGCGATGATCAGCTCGGCCAGCCCCTTGTTCTCCTCGGTCTGGTTGTAGACCTCGTCGCGGTAGATGAAGGCCACCATGTCGGCGTCCTGCTCGATGGAGTTATGGACGAAGAGATCGTCGGCGACAAAGTTGTGAGGACCGGGCACGGTCAGATCGAAGACCTCCTCCACCCCATCCTCTTCGATCGAGACGATCTGGTCCCAGTAGATGTCGCTCTGGGCCAGAGCCCGCAGGGCTTCCGCGCCGACCGCCAGAGCGACCCGCAAGGCCCTCTCCCGGCTGAGGTTCTGCTTGAAGATCGTCATCCCCGCGTAAGCCGTCTCAATCTCGGTATGGAGCCGGCGGTGCGTGACGCCGTTCCTCTGCATCGCGGGCCGGACGTGCAGGTCCCAGACCTCCCGAGGGATGACGTCACGATTCGTATTCTCCGGACGCGAGGCAAGATAGGCCAGGGCCTCTTCCAGGCAGGAAGTCTTGTAGGCACCGACCGTTCCAACCGCGTCCGCGAACCGGAGGATCTGCGATCTGCCGCTGACCTTCACATGGTGCTGATCCCGGCCCTTGCCCTTCTGAGGATGAGTCTCAAGCCGTGCATGGATGCCGAGCCTCAGCAGCAGGGATTGGACATCCACCGCCAGCCGTCTGCTGCTCGTGGCGTAGTAGACCGCCGGATATCCCCGTCCATTCGTCGGTACCCGGATGCAGCCGTCTGTCGCCCAGAGATGGCGCAGGAACCGGCCGACCGCCGCGTCCGGCTGTTGGAAGACCTTCTCAGGGAGCAGCTTCTCCCAAGAGCGCAATCCCCAGGCACCAAGCCCCTCGAGCCACTCCGTTATGGCGCTCCTACGGCCGTGAGTGTGGTGCCGCGTCGAGGCCAGATAAACCTGGAACCAGGTACGCTCACGCTGAATCCTGGGCTCGACCTCGGAGCCGAAGACCTGGGACGCGAGGTCCGCCACAGTCCGGGCGAGGTCCTCCTCGCGGGTCGTGTACTGGATGGCGTGGCGCGGCAAGGTGCAGCCGTCGCCAATGAGATGAGCAAGCAGGGCCAACTCGCCGTCCGCCATTGTCTGCTCAGCCATCGTGGGGACCTGCCGAGGAAGGGCGAGATGCTGCCCGATGCGAAGCTCATCCAGCCGCCGCCATCCCTCGATGGTCAGGAACTTGTGGTTCGCGGTCGCACGCAGAGTCCTCCCAAGCCGCGTCGTCAGACGGTACACCGGCTTCTGACCCGTCGA
>JAICSG010000618.1 GCA_025937035.1 Thermoanaerobaculia bacterium
AGCTGGCCGGAGCAGGAGACGCTCGTCCCCGGCGACCTCTTCACCCAGGTGATCGCGGTCGATCCGCGGCGGGCGTCGACCGTCTATCTGGGGAGCGGGACCTATGGAGTTGCCAAGAGCACCGACGGCGGCGCGACCTGGGCGCCGTTCCGGACCTTCGGGCCCGGACGGCTCTCCGAGGTCCTGGCCCTGGCGATCGATCCCAACCGGACGAACGTCCTGTTCGCCAGCGTGTTCGGCGGCGGGATCTTCCGCAGCAACGACGGCGGCGTGACCTGGATTCGGAAGACGGCGGGGCTCCCCTCCACCAAGGTCCAGGCCCAGGCCCTGGCGATCGACCCGCGAAAGCCGAACGTGATCCTCGCGGGCTATTCGGCGTTCCAGGCCGGCGATCCGACTCTCTACCGGAGCACGAACGGCGGCGAGACCTGGGCGCCGGCTTCGGTGCCGATGCCGGTGGACATCAGCGTCCTGGCGTTCTCGGGCGGCAGGTCCGCCACCGCCTACGCCCTGGCGGGAGGCGACCGGCTCTACAAGAGCACCAACGACGGCGCGAGCTGGTCGCTGGTGCCGCTGCCCCCCGGTCTCGGCTTCACCGCGCTGGCCGTGCATCCGAAGGACCCGCGGACCCTGCTGGCGGCCGCGGGCGACCAGGGGGTCTTCCGCAGCCGCGACGGCGGCGCCACCTGGGCTCCCTTCAACGCGGGGATGGCCGGCCTCCAGGCGTTCGTCTGGACTCTCGCCTACAACGCCCAGGGGACGGTGGCCTACGCGGGGACCACGAACGGCATCTTCCAGAGCTCCGGCGGGCCCTGGACGCGGACCATGAGCGGCTTCGCCACGGCGCAGGTCACGTCGGTGGCCCTGGGTCCCGGGAATCCGCCCGTCCTCTGGGCCGCCGCCCCCTATCTGGGGGCCTACCGCAGCGTCAACGGCGGAGGGGTCTGGAGGCGGAGCCTCGTTCCCGAGATCATCGGCCGCACGGGGGATATCGTGGCGGACCCGGACCATCCGGGCACCGCCTGGATCCTGGTGCCCGACTCCCGGTTCGGCCCGTTCAGGACGACCGACAACGGGCGCACCTGGGCTCTGCTCCCGATCAACGGCCCCTTCAAACGGCTGGTCCGCGATCCCGTCGATGGTGCCCTGCTGCTCCTCGGCTCCGGAATCCTGCGCAGCGTGGACGGCGGGCAGACCTGGACCCCCTCGTCGTCGGGGATCGCTCCGGGGGACGAGATCCTGGACGTCGCCTTCGATCCCGTGGACCCGCGGACCCTGTACGCGTCCGGCGACAAGCCGTCGGGCGCCTTTCCCCAGCCGCCGGAGCCGCGGATCTACAAGAGCGCCGACGGCGGCCTGACCTGGATGCGGTCCGACAGCGGCCTGGTGGCCTCCTGGGCGGTCCAGCGGGTGGCGGTGAGCCGGACGGGGGTCTACGCGGCGGCCCTCTCCACCCTGTTCCGCAGCACGGACGCGGGCGCCCACTGGGAGAAGGTGGGGACCGTCCCGCGCTATCCGGGGCTCGCCGAGGGGATCAGCGATCTCGCCGCCGCTCCGGACGGCACGCTCTACATCGGCACGACCACCGGCGTCTTCCAGACGGACGACGGCAGCGACTGGACGATGGTCTCGGACGGCCTCGCCGACCTCCGGATCAACGACCTGCTGATCGATCCCCTGGACCCGGACCATCTCTTCGCCGCCACCGAGGCCGGTGGGGTGGCGGTGCTCCCGCTCCACGAATGAAGGGCTTCTGAGGAGATTCCCATGCGCTGGACGATCCGCCTTGTCTTCGCCGCCCTGCTCGCCCTCGCCAGCTCAGCCGGGGCGATCCCCCCGCCGTGGGTGCCGCTGGGCCCCTTCGGCGGCTCCATCCGCTCTCTCACCACCGGCGCCGATCCGGCCACTCTGTACGCGGTCACCTCCGGCGGCGTCTTCCGGACGGCCGACCGGGGGCTCTCGTGGACCGCGATCAATCTCCGCGGGGACTTCACGAGCCTGGCGGCCGATCCGGTCCATCCGGGGGTCCTCTACCTCTCGGTCCAGGGCGAAGGGGTGATCAAGAGCACGGACGGCGGGGCGCATTGGGCTCCGGCCAACGGCGGCTTGGCCGTCCAGAGCGTCGCCCCGCGGGCCGTGGCCGTCGATCCCGCGCGCCCCGAGCGGCTCTATCTGCTCACCGCCTCGGCCGGGCTCTGGCGGAGCGGCGACGGCGGCGCCTCCTGGCGCTCCGGAGGCCCCGCCGGCCCGCGGTCGATCGCCGTGTCGCCCGCGGCCGGCACGGCCTTCCTGAGCGCCAACGGCGGCGTCTACCGGACCCTCGACGCCGGCGCGACCTGGAAGCCGGCGGGGCGCGGCCTGCCCGCCGGACCCGCGGACGCGCTGGCCGTGGCGGCCTCCGATCCGCGGACGGTCTACGCCTACTACAACGGGGCCGGCCTGTTTCGATCGCAGGACGGCGGCGCCTCCTGGCACCGCCAGAGGGCCGCGTTCGACGCCGGTGCTCTGGTGGCGTTCGCGGTCTCGCCGCGCACCCCGCGCCTGCTCTACGTCTCCCTCTCGAACGGCGGTTTCTACCGTTCCCTGGACGGCGGCGTGCTGTGGACGGGCCTCGCGGGGATCTCCGGCGTGAAGGTGATCGCCGGCGCCGAGCCCCGGACGTCCGGGACGGTCTACGCGGGCCTCGGCACCGGGCGCGCCGGCGTGGACCTCGGCGGAGTCTGGCGAAGCGCTGACGCCGGCACCACCTGGACACCGCGGACCCAGGGGATGTTCGCGATCCCGGTCGCCACGGTGGCGGCCGACCCCAACGACGCGAGAAAGCTGTGGACCAGCGTCGACGCCACGCCCTACCGCAGCCTCGACCACGGGGCGCAGTGGAAGCCCCGCCGTTCGATTCCCACCGCCGACGACGCGGGGCACGACGGGGTCTATGTGAATTTCATCCGCAAGCTCGCGGTCGGCGCCGAGTCGTTGCTGGGCCCCCAGTCGCTGTCGTGGCTATATGCCCTGGACGACCGCGCTCTCGCCGCGACCGGCGCCTTCGACAGCAGTCTCCTCTTCCGGTCGTACGACGACGCGGTCTTCTGGCAGCTCCTCGCCAGCCCGGTCCCGTCCACCCCCCCGAGCGCGGAGCTGCTCGCGATCGCGCCCTCGCGCCTCTCCCAGCTCTACGTCGTGGCCGTGGACCGGACCGGCCTCACCTCCCAAAAGGTCTACCGCTCCACCGACAGCGGGAACACCTGGCAGCAGGAAGGGGACCCCGGTCTCGTCTGCGGCCTGGGCGATCTCGTGGTGGCGCCGGCGAGCCCCGAGGTGCTCTACGCCGGGGGCTCCGGGAAGAGCCCGGCCCCCTACCTGTGTCACCCTCCCTTCTCCCCCGGGGTGGTCCGCAGCGACGACGGCGGCGCTTCCTGGACCGACATCTCCGCCGGGCTGCCGGGAGAATTCGTCGCCGCGCTCGCCGTCGATCCGCAGGACGCGC
>JAICSG010000966.1 GCA_025937035.1 Thermoanaerobaculia bacterium
GCTCGCCCGGGAGGAGCAGCAGAAGAAGGCCGCGGCGGAGAGGCTGGCGGCGGCCCGCAAGGCGGCGGAGACGGAGAAGGAGCGCGCCGCCCTCAAGGCCCGCGAGGAGCGGCTCGCCCGCGAGGAGGCCGCCGCCAGCCGCCGGGAGGCGGAGATCGCGGCCCGGGAGAGGGAGGAGGGGGAGAAGGACCGCCGGGCCAAGGAGGCCGCCGCCCGCGAGGAGGCACGGCTCCAGAGGCTCCGCGAGCAGCACAACGACGAGGACCTCGACCAGGTGGCCGTACGGGAACAGCGGCATCGGGACGAAGACTCGGGAGAGGCGCCGAGGGCCGCCGGGTCGGACCTCTCCGGCTGGTGGGAGCTGACCAACACGATCGCCTCCACCAACTACGCGGCCTACCGGGGCCTGCGCCTGACCTACCGCCTCCAGCTTGAGCAGGACGGCGACCGCCTCACCGGCCGGGGGCAGAAGTGGGCGGAGGACGGCGCGCCTGTCTCGGCCGCCGCGCGGTCGCCGATCTCGGTGACGGGCAAGATCGAAGGGAACAAGGTCGTCCTCCAGTTCACCGAGCGCGGGGCCAAGCGCTCGACCACCGGCAATTTCTCCTGGACCCTGGCGGGCGGCAACGCCCTGCGCGGCACCTTCTGGAGCACCGCCGCCGACACCAGCGGCGGCTCGGTGGCGCGGCGGATGCGGTAGGCCCTCACTCCCCGGTCAGGATCGCCTGCGAGAGCTCGATCACCGACAGCGGCGCGCACCCCTCCGCGTTGTTGTTGATCGTGCAGAGGAACGGCCGCTCTCCCGCCAGGGCCTCGCGGGCCAGATCGGCCACGGCGGCGCGGCCGGCGGGGTCCGGAGCCGCCAGGCGGTTGAACGGGGCGTAGCGGCGCCCCGCCTCCTCGTAGGTCATCCCCGGTCCCAGCAGCCAACGGACGATCGTCATCACTCCCCGCTCCGTCCTGGCGAGACGCGCCTGGGCGCGGACGTCCGGCATGCGGGGGTGGACGTTGTGGCAGTGGCAGGCCCCCACGGAAGCCAGGGCGTCGCCGTACTCGGCCGTGATCAGCTCCCGGTTGCGCAACTCGACGGCATAGACCGGCCCCAGGGGGAGAGCCGCCAGAAAGGCGTGTAGACGCTCGGCGAAGGCCGCGGGGCTGCCCAGGCTCTGGGGGGCGAATTGGAAGAGGAGCGCGCCATGGTCGAGGCCGATCCCCTCGGCGAAAGGCGCGACCACCTGATCGGTGGTGTATTGGGGATCGAGGAAGAGGGGGTTCTCCTGGCCGCGCTGGGAGCCGTAGCGGGCGTGGTCCGGGAAGCGGGCCAGCGTGCAGGCCTCGTGAGCCTTCACCAGGAAAAGGAAATCCTCGGGCACCACCTCCCGGTACTGGGCCAGCTCCACGGCCTCGACCGGCGAGTAGTGGGTGCGGTCGACTCCCACGCCCCGCAGCAGGGGGTGCCTGGCGTAGGCCGCCAGCCCCTCCCGCGCCAGCTTGGAGGGCGTATAGGTGCGGTCGTAGACCAGCCCCGCCCACCCCGGAAACGACCAGGTCGAGCCGCCGAGGTGGATCTCCCGGGGGAGGGCTTGGCCGAGCACCTCGACCTCTTCGGATTGCCGCGCCGCCCCCACGCTCTTGCGGTCCGGCGCGGGCTCAGGCTCGAAGGCGAAGAGTGCGAGCTGGTCCTGTTCCTTGCGGCGCGCCATGGCGTGCAGCTTATTACGGAAAGAGAGGACACGCCAAGACAGGTTGCGAAAAGCGGGTACCTTCTCCTCAATGCGTCTTCAGGAATTCGACCGTGGGCGGCAGCCCCTCGTCCAGGCTCCGGGGATGCCAGTCGAGCTCGGCCCGGGCGCGAGCGTCGCTGAAGGCCCAGTGCCGCTCGAGGCTGTCGAGCTGCTCGTGGGTAAAGGGGGGGCGGCGGCCTGCCAGCCGGAAGAAGGGTCCCGAGAGGACCAGCCCGGCCCGCGCCAGACCCACCGGAAAGCTGAGATAGGGGTGCGGCGGCTCCACTCCGCCCAGCGCGCAGACCCGCTCCACCAGGCTGCGGAGGGTGGTGACGTCCCCCGCCATCAGGTAATTTCGGCCGGGAGGCGCCTTGGCCATCATCTCGAGCATCCCCTCGACCAGGTCGTCGATGTAGATCCAGGAGGTCTTGCGGTCGGCGCCGGCCAGGAACGGGTAGCGTCCGCGGAGGAAGCCGCGCAGGA
>JAICSG010000452.1 GCA_025937035.1 Thermoanaerobaculia bacterium
CCGGCGATCTCCGGCGGGATCTCCTCGGGCGCCTGGCGGCCGAGCATGAAGCGGTCGCCCGCTCCGGCCACCCCCTCGATCACCGGCTCCCCGTCCGCGCCGGTCAGCAGGGCGCCGGAGTAGCGGGCCACCACCCCCTCCTGGGCCAGGATGGAGGAGATGAGATCGCCGCCGGGGTCTTCCTCCTGGAGCAGGCGGTAGGGGTCGGTCCAGCCGTGGCGGGTGGTGAAGCGGCCCGGCACCTGCTCGCGGGGGCAGGTGCGGATCCAGACCTCGGCGGTGCCGGTGCCCGTGCCGAAGCTGAACGGGGCAAGCCCGCGCGGGATCACCTGGGTCCGGGGGACCGGCATGCCGAGCGCGTCGGCGATCAGCAGACCGAAGGCCTTGTCTCCGAGATGGCGGCTGAAGCGGTTGGGCCAGGAGATCCGCGGCGCCGACGGGGGAGGCCCGGGCTCCTCGGCCTCCCAGAGGATGGTGTGCTCCCCCCGGTACCCCCGCCGGATCGGGTGCAGGCTGAATTCGACCCTTTGCGCCGTCTTTGCCGACAGGTTGGGACGGAAGCCGTAGACCGTCTCCAGCAGGCGCAGCCCCAGATCCCGGGGGAGCCCGGCCGCCTCGGGCTTCTCCACGCAGCGGGGGGTGTCCCCGGGGGCGAATTCCAGGGCATCCCCGAAAGCCACTCCCGAGACGCCGCCGTCCTGGACGTCCACCGTCTCATTGAGGATGGTGTAGAGGCCTTCTCCGCTCAGCTGGCGGAGCGCGGCCAGGATCTCCCCGGCCTCCGTCTTGCCATAGACGAACGAGCGGCTCTTCGGGTTCTCCGGCTCCCAGCTCCGGATATTGACCGATCCCTCGGGCGAGGCCGCGAGCATGGCCGCCACCGCCTCCTCGATCGAATCGAACCGATGCCCGGGCTGAAACCCGCGCACCCAGGCGTGCCGCTGGACGAGGTCCGGCCCGAAGCTCACGAACTGGGCTACGTTCGCGCGTCGGGCGAGGCGGTCGAGGATATCGTCCTTGTAGTGGCCGGGCACGAGGGGAAGGATATCGCACCGCCCGGCGTTCAATCGCCGGGCGGACCGGCTGGCACCTTATCCGTGCGCCACCGCCAACGGCTGCTGCACCTCAGCCCCCTCCCCATCGATAAACCGCCGGTGCCACTCTTCCAGCACCAGGAGCTGCCAGAGCACCCGGTGATGATCCCGCTCCCCGGCCGCGTGCTCGCGCACGAGGGTCCGCACCGCCTCGGGACGGAAATAGCCGCGGTCGTGGAAGCGGTCGCTGTCCAGCACCTCGGCGACGTAGCCGCGCAGGTCCCCCTGGAACATGTGGGCGAGCGGGGTGGGGAACCCCATCTTGCCGCGGTAGAGGATCTCCTTCGGCAGATAGGGCTCCAGAGCCTTCTTGAGGATGTATTTCGTCTCCCACCCCTTGATGCGGAAGCGCGGCGGGATGCGGCCGCCCAGCTCGACCACCCGGTGATCGAGGAAGGGCACCCGCAGCTCGACCGAGGTCGCCATGGTCATCTTGTCGGCCTTGATCAGAAGGTCGTCCGGCAGCCAGCTCTTGACGTCGAGATACATCATGCGCAGCAACGGATCGAGCCCCTCGGTCTTGTCATAATACCGGCCGATCAGGCCCGGCATGGCGCTGCCGTTGAAAAGGTTTTTGACCTCGGGCCGGTAGAGCGCGTCCTTCGCCGGAGTCTCGTAGAAGGAGACCCCCGTGTAGCGCCTGGCGAGCGGCTGATTGGAAAGCTCGGTGTATTTGTTCCATTTGCCGCCGAGCCGGTTGAGGAGCGGATTGATCATGCCCTGGCGCAGGCCCGATGGCAGCGTCCGGTAGCGCTCCAGGGCGGCCATGTATTTGTAAATCGGATAGCCGCCGAAGACCTCGTCCGAGCCCTCGCCCGAGAGCACCACGACGACGTCCTCCCGGGCCAGCTTGGAGACGAAATAGAGCGAGATCGCCGCCGACTCGGTGACCGGCTCGTCCATGTGCCAGACGAGCGAGGGGATGAAATCGCGGAATTCCTCGGGCTTGACGAAGATCTCCCGGTGGATCGTGCCGAATTTCTGCGCCACCTGCCGGGCATAGCGGGTCTCGTCGAACTCGGGACCGAAGTCGTAGGCCACGGTGAAGGTGCGGATGTCGCGGATGCCCATCTCGTGCATCAGGGCCACCACGGCGCTCGAATCGACCCCTCCCGAGAGGAAGACCCCGAGGGGGACGTCGCTGCGGAGCTGCAGGCGGACCGAGTCGCGCAGGAGTCCGATCGACCGGCGCACGCACTCCTCCTCGCTCATCTCCTCAGGGCTGGGCGCCAGGTCCCAGTACTGGCGAAGGCGCGGGCCCTCCCGGCCGACCGTCATGCACCAGCCGGGCTGGAGCTTCTCGATCCCCTGGAAAAGGGTGCGCTCGGTGGGGACGTAGCCGACGCTCATGTAAGCATCAAGCATCTCCAGGTTGACTTTGGGGGGCTCCGGCGAGACGGCGAACAGGGCCTTGATCTCGGAGGCGAAGGCGATGCCGTCCGCGCTCAGCGTGTAATACAGGGGCTTGATGCCCAGCCGGTCGCGGGCGATGAACAGGCATTTCGTCCGGCGGTCCCAGATGGCGAAGGCGAACATGCCGTTGAGCCGCGAGAGCATGGCCTCGCCCTCCACCTGGTAGAGGCGGAGGATGACCTCGGTGTCGGTCTGGGTCTGGAAGGTGTGCCCCTTGGCTTCGAGGTCGGCGCGCAGCTCGAGGAAGTTGTAGACCTCGCCGTTGAAGGTGATGGCGAGCTGGCCGTCCTCGGTGAACATGGGCTGGCGCCCGCGCCGGGAGGTGTCGAGGATGGTCAGGCGCTTATGGGCGAGCCCGAGCGGCCCCTCCTCGAAATACCCCTCGTCGTCCGGTCCCCGATGGGCGAGACTGGCGCCCATCGCTCGCAGCTCACTCGGAGCGGCGGGCCTCCCCGAGCGGAAGTTGTAGATCCCCGCGATGCCACACATGAAGGCTCCTCCCAAGGCTGAAGGCCTGAATACACCAGGACCTGGGCTGGAAAGGAAGCAAGAAATGGGCCTTCCCTCAGCTCGCAGCAACAGTAGCTAAATATGTATAATGCCAAAGGACCGACAACGAAGGAGGATCTACATGAAAGCTCGACGGTTGCTGCTCTGTGTTCTCGCCCTCGCGCTCACCCTCTTCGCCTCCAACGCCTCCGCGAATCCCGCCCTTCCCTGCGACGAAGTCTGCTCGCCGGATACTCCCTGCTCCACCCGGTGCTCGGTCTGGTACCCAGACAACACCTACCAGAATGTGACCTGCGCCTACGTCGGAAACTGCTCCTTCTGAGACTGTGTCCTACGCCGGTCGTGCCCGCCATCGGGCATGGGGTCTCCAGGCGCCACCGGGGCGGGCGCGGCAGGGATAGGGATAATGTCGCAGTCGGTGTGCCATCCCCACCTGGAGTTGAAACTCCAGGCCGGGGAATATCCGCCCTTCCAGGACGGCTCCCTCCTTATCTCACCACCCGCACCGACAACCCATGCCGGAACACATCCCGAGGGTCCCACCGCGTCTTGACCCGTTGCAGGCGGGGGTAGTTTTCCTTGTAGTACAGCGTGGACCAGGGCACGCCCGACGTATTGAGGCCCAAGTCCGCGAGGTCGGTGTCGGGATGGTTGATGAAGGCCCCATCGTAGGCCTCGCCCGGGACGGGGACGCCCCCGGTGTCCGCGAAAAGATCCCGGTAGAACGGGCGCACCCAGGCCAGATTCGCGGCCTCGTCTTTCGGGTCCAGCCAGCCCGTGGTGCAGGCCATGTCGAGGATCGCGCCGCGCTGGGAGGCGGCGGTCGCGTCGGGAGGGACCGTGTTGATCCGCCCGCCATAGGTCGCGAACCCCAGCATGCCGCCCATGACGTCGTGGTCCGCGCGGGTCAGGTGGTCGTAGGCGACAGCGATCTGGCGATCCGTGAGCCGCTTCCTGAGCAGGGCGTCCTTGACCTTGGTGCTCACCCCGCCGGGCGGCATGGTGAACAGATCGGGGAACGGATTCAGGGCGAAGTCGAGCCAGGACATCCGCGCCATCTCCCGGCCCCCCGGCGCGCCGATCCCTTCGCTCAGCGCCGCCAGATGCTCCTCCATCTGCCGCTCGGCGGCGTCGCCGGCCGTGCTCACGCCGCGGACGATGATCTTTCCAAACTGCTTCCGGTGGACTTCCAGGAGAGCCCAGAGCGAGGCGTTGGGGGACTCGGAGCCGCTGTTGCGCTCGGACCAGGTCCCGTGGTTCTGGAGCAGCCGCAGGAAGGACGTCTGATCGATGTCGCTCCAATCCCATTCCGCCTTGAAGGTGGTGATCGATTCCGGCGCGCGGGGCAGCAGCCGGGCGGGATCGTCACCGGTCGCGTCCGGGGATCGGAACCAGTACCGGGTGA
>JAICSG010000181.1 GCA_025937035.1 Thermoanaerobaculia bacterium
CCCCAGGGAGGTTTCGGGCATGGCCGATCTCCTTGCGAAGATGGCCGTGGGACGTCGAAAGGCGGACCCCACGGCACGGTTTCCGTGTCGCGTGGTCTCGCCGAGCCTCTCGCTCCCGGGCCGCCGGAGGCTCGACGCCTCGTGTTGACGGCAACCCGGACCCGGGGACGTCCCGGGGGGCTACTCCCCACTGATGAGGTGACAATATATGAAAAATTTGTCCGGTGTCAAGCCCTCGCCAGCATCCGTTTCAGCTCCTCGATGTCGGCCGGCTTGGTGAGATGGGCATCGAAGCCGGCTTCGAGGGCCCGCCGCCGGTCCTCCTCCTGGCCGTAGCCGGTGAGGGCGATGAGGAAGGCGGACTTGAGAGCCGGGTCGGAGCGGAAGGCGCGGGCCACGCCGTAGCCGTCGAGGCCGCCGGGGAGGCCGATGTCGCAGAGGACGACGTCCGGCCGGAAGCTCCTCGCCTTCTCCACTCCCGAGGCGCCATCGAAGGCCACGTCCGCCTCATGGCCGGAGAGCTGCAGCAGCAGGGCGAGGCTCTCGGCGGCGTCCACGTTGTCCTCGATCACCAGGCAGCGGCGGGTCCGTTCCGGCGCCGCGGCGGCAGACTCTTCGGCCATGGCTCCCTCCTCCGTTCCGGCCGCCATCGGCAGCCGCATCACGACCTCCGTTCCCCGGCCCGGCCCGGGGCTCTCGGCCTCCACCGACCCGCCGTGCAGCTCGAGAAGGGCCTTGACCAGGGCGAGGCCCAGACCGAGCCCGCCCCGGCCGCGGTCCGGGCCGGGCTCGGCCTGGATGAACGGCTCGAAGACGCGCGCGAGCAGCTCCGGCTCCATGCCGATCCCGGTGTCGCGCACCACCACGGCCGCGGTGCCGCTCGCCGGCTCCCGCCGCACGGTCACGGTGATCCGCCCTTCCGGCTCGGTAAACTTGCCGGCGTTGTTCAGCACGTTGCCCACCACCTGAGAGAGCCGCGTGGGGTCGCCGTCGACCCAGAGCGGCCCGCCGGGCAGGTCAAGCTCGATCGCCAGGCCGTCGGCTTCGAGGTCCTGCCGCTGGTCGTCGACCGTGGCGCGCACCGTCTCGACGAGGTCGAGCCGCTCGCGCCGGAGCAGGATCTTCCCCCTCGAGACGCGGGCGATATCCAGCAGGTCGTCCACCAGGCGGGTGAGGTGGAGCACCTGCCGCTCGATGGTGACCAGGGATCTCTCGGCCTGATCCCCGGTCAGCCGGGGGGAACGCAGGATATGCAGGCAGTTGCGGATGGGGGCGAGCGGATTGCGCAGCTCGTGGCCGAGCATGGCGAGGAACTCGTCCTTGCGGCGGTCGATCTCGAGGAGCTGCTCGGTCTGGCGCCGCAGCGCCTCCTCCGCCCGCCTGCGCTCGGAAATGTCGCGCTCGATCCCGGAGGCGCCGACCACCCGGCCGGCGGCGTCGCGGACCGGCGAGAACGTCAGGGAGATGTCGATCCGCTGGCCATCCTTGCGCACGCGGGCCGTCTCGAACGGCTCGACCTTGATCCCCCGCCGGAGCTGCTCGAAGACCTCCGCCATCAAGGCCCGCTGGTCCGGGGGGACGATCAGGTCCAGCGAGCGGCCGACCGTCTCGCGGGCCGAGTAGCCATACATCCGCTCCGCCCCGGCGTTCCAGCTCGTGATCACCCCCTCGAGGGTCTTGCCGATGATGCCGTCCTCCGACGAGTCGACGATGGCGGCCAGCCGCTCCCGCTCCTCCTCCGCCCGCTTGAGCCGGGTGATGTCGAGGTAGGTGAGGACCACGCCGTCGATCACGTCCTCCACCGTGCGGTAGGGGAGGATCCGTTGCAGGTACCAGGCCCCCCCCTCGCTCCACACCTGCCGCTCGCGGGCCTCAAGCGTGCGCAGCACCTCGCGGATGTCCTTCACCAGGTCGCCACCCGGGAAGCGGGGGACGATGTCGGCGATCGGCCGGCCGAGGTCGCCGTCGATCAGCCGGAAGACCTCGACGGCGGCGGGGGTGAATTTCTTGATCCGCAGCTCGCGGTCGACGAAGACGGTGGCGATGCGGGTGCTCTGGAAGAGGTTCTGGAGGTCGCCGTTGGCGCGGTCCAGCTCTTCCAGTTTTTTCTTGAGCTCGGCGTTGACCGTCTCCAGCTCCTCGTTGACCGACTGCAGCTCCTCCTTGGAGGTCTGGAGCTCCTCGTTGGCCGACTGCAGCTCCTCGTTCATCGAGAGGAGCTCCTCGTTGGAGGAGACCAGCTCCTCGTTCGAGCTCTCCAGCTCCTCCAGGGTCGCCTGGAGGTGGTCCTTGGTCGCCCGCAGCTCGGCCTCCAGACGGCGGACCATGGGGTCGTCGGCGGCGATCGCCCCCGGCTCGATCTCCGGCGGCGGGTCCCCCGCCGGGATCACCACCTCCTGGAAGACGACCATGAAGAGGCCGGGATCCTCCCCCAGCTCGGGCATCGGCCGCACGATCACGTTGACCCGCAGGGTCTGGCCGTCCAGCTCGAAGGCGACGTTCTCGTGCACCACCGGCACCCGCGAATTGACCGCCTTGTGGAGGGCCGTGCGCACGTCGAGCCGCAGCCCCTTGCGCGCCATGTCGAGGACGTTGACCGTGGGGGTCCCCGACGGCGGCTCCAGGTAGCGGCCGGTACGCGGCGAGAAGTAGACGATGTCTCCCCTCTCGTGGACCACCACGCAGGCCGGCGCGTAGCTCTCCAGCAGGATCGCCTCGAAGGTGCGCGCCACCTCGAGCTGGCGGGGGACGGCGCGCCGCTGGGCCTCCTCGATGGGGCGGATGCCCAGGCGCCCCCGCTCGCTCAAGGGGAAGCTGAACGGGGGACGGGTGACCGTGTCGCGCGACTGGAAGAGGCGGTGCTTCTTGTCGAGCGTGCGGAACAGCTCGGGCTGGCCGCTCACCATTTCCGAAGGCCCCAGGAAGAGGTACCCTCCGGGCCGCAGGGCGTAGTGGAAGAGCGCGACGATCTTCTTCTGCAGCTCGCTCTCCAGGTAGATCAGGACGTTGCGGCAGGAGACCAGGTCGAGCCGCGAGAACGGCGGATCGGCGATCAGGTTGTGCAGCGAGAACAGGCACAGGTCCCGGATCTCGCGCGAGACCTGGTACATGTTGCCGTGGCGGACGAAAAAGCGCTCCAGCCGCTCCGGGGAGATCTGGGCCGCCACCGCCTCCGGGTAGAGCGCCTGCCGGGCCGCCTCCAGCGCCTGGGAGTCGATGTCGGTGGCGAACACCTGGATCTGGGGCGGCTTCTCCAGCTTGGCCGCGTGCTCGCGCAGCAGGATGGCGAGCGAGTATGCCTCCTCCCCCGTGGCGCACCCGGCCACCCAGACGCGCACGAAGCCGTCCTCGTCCTTCCCCTCGAACAGACGGGGAATGACCTTGTCGGCCAGGAGCGCGAAGGCCTCGGGATCGCGGAAGAAGTGGGTCACGCTGATCAGCAGGTCACGAAAGAGCTGCTCGACTTCCTGATGGTCGTTACTCAGCGAATCCACGTAAGCATATATCGAAGCGGCGCGCGATTCACTCATCCGCCGGCGCACCCGGCGCACCAGGGTGCTCTGCTTGTAGCGCCGGAAGTCGTGCCCGGTCTGGCGGCGCAGGATCGCGCAAATCTTGCCGAGATGGCCCACGATCTCCTCCCGGAGCTGCTCGGGGCTCCCCCCCTCGCGCAGCCGCTTCTGGTGCTCGACCAGTTGGGCCGGCATGCGCTCGACGGCGGCGACGACGTCCACCGACCCGGTGAGGATGGCGCTCCTGGGCATGCTGTCGTAGCGGGCCGTCTCCGGGGCCTGCACCAGGGTCAGCCCGCCCCGCTCCTTGACCGCCTTGAGCCCGAGGACGCCGTCGGTCCCCGTGCCGGAGAGGACGATGGCGACCGCCTCGTCCTCCTGGTCCTCGGCCAGCGAGCGGAAGAAACGGTCGATGGGCGAGCGCCGGCCGCGGGAGGGGCGCGCCGGCCGCGAGAGATAGAGCACGCAATCGTCGATCGTCAGCGTGCCATGCGGCGGCATGACATAGATGTGGTTGGTGTGGATCACCGTCTCCTGCTCGACCATCCGCACCGGCATGGGGGTCAGCGGGGCGAGGAGCTCGGGGATGAGCGTCTCGTGGCGGGGCGAGAGGTGCTGGATGAGGACGAAGGCGAAGCCGGTGTCGGCCGGCATGTGGCGGAACAGCTCCCGGATGGCGTCGAGGCCGCCGGCGGAGGCGCCGATCGCCACCACCGGGCACGGATGGGAATTCGGGCCCGGGGCCGCGCACGTCTCCATCGACGCGCCACCCTGATCCTCTCCCTGCAGATCCTTCAGGTCCGTCATTCCCCTCCTCTCAAAGCCGTCCGTGATGAAACGACCTGGAGAATCCAAGAAACATGCCAATCGTCGGATCGACGGCTCGGACGGGGAAATCGGGATGGGGGATCCCTGGTGCCGGAGAGGGGATTCGAACCCCTAAGCCCGAAGGCGGAGGATTTTAAGTCCCCTGCGTCTGCCGTTTCGCCACTCCGGCGGCGGGGAAATTCTACAGCGGCGTGAGCGTCTTTACGCGGGTCCCACCACCCGCCCGTGGCCGAGGAGGCGGGCGAACACCTCGCGGGAGCGCTCCAGCAGCTCCAGCCCGAGGTCGGCGCGCCCCAGCCGGCCGGCCACCAGGGCGAGATTGAGGAACAGGGCCGCGCCGTCCGCCGAGCTCAGGAGGTCCGCCTCGGCGGCCATCCGGTCCATCGCCTCCACCAGGCGCGCGAACGCCTCCTGGCGCTCCCCCATCGCGTCATGGGAGATGCCGATCTCCAGGAGCTGGTCGAAATTGCGGAAGGCGTTGAGGCTCGTCACGTTCATCGAAGAGATTCCCCATGCGGGCCCGGGGGCCGCGGTGCGTCAAAGTTAGCCGGGTGGCTATGGGTTGAGGATACCACGAGACGGATGTGCTATACTTCCGTTTCACCAAGCCCCAGGGGGTCACCCCCTGGGGCTTTTGCTTTGGGGGGAAGAAACATGACCGACGACGAATTCGTCCGCGCCTTCGAGGGGTGCACGTTGCCCAATTCCGCGTTCCACCACCGGGACCACGTCCGCCTGGCCTGGATCTACCTCCGGCGCCACCCCGCCCTGGAGGCCCTCGCCCGCTTCACCGAGGGGCTCCGGCGCTTCGCCGCCTTCAACGGCCACCCCGGCCTCTACCACGAGACGATCACCTGGGCCTACTTCTTCCTGATCCACGAGCGGATGGCCGACGGGCCCGAGGGGGAGACCTTCGAGGAGCTCGCGGCGCGCAATCCGGACCTCCTCGCCTGGAAGCCCTCGATCCTCGACCGCTACTACGATCCGGAGACCCTCCAGTCCGAGCGGGCGCGGCGGGTATTCGTGATGCCGGGCGGCATACAATAGCGGCAGGAGCCTCTCGGAGAGGAGGGTGCGATGCTCAAGGAATTCAAGGAGTTCGCGGTCCGCGGCAACGTCCTCGACCTGGCGATCGGCGTGATCATCGGGGCGGCCTTCGGCAAGATCGTCACCTCGCTGGTGGACGACATCATCATGCCGCCGGTCGGCCTGCTGCTGGGCAGGGTCGACTTCACCAACCTGTTCATCGACCTGTCGGGCAAGCACTACCCGAGCGTGGCCGCGGCCAAGGCGGCGGGAGCGCCGACGATCAACTACGGGATCTTCCTCAACACCCTGCTGAGCTTCCTGATCGTGGCCTTCGTGGTCTTCCTCATCGTCCGCGAGTTCAACAGGCTGCGGCGGGGCGAGGAGAAGCCCAAGGCGGAGCCGGTCGTCAAGGAGTGCCCGTACTGCCTGTCGTCGATCCCCATCAAGGCCACCCGCTGCCCGCACTGCACCTCGGATCTCAAGGCGGCTTGAGGAAGGGTCCAATCGACGTCGCGGTGATCGGGGCGGGGGTCGCGGGGCTCGCGGCGGCGGGCGAGTTGCGGCGGCAGGGTTTCCGGGTAGAGGTCTACGAGGCCCGGGACCGCATCGGCGGCCGCATCCTCACCCACCGGGACGAACGGTTCCCCATGCCGCTCGAGCTGGGAGCCGAATTCATCCACGGCGAGGCGCCGCTCACCGAGCGCCTGCTGCGCGAGGCCCACCTCTCCGACTACAACCTCGACGGCGATTCCTGGCTGGCCAGGGGTGGCCACTTTCACCGCGACGAGGGCTTCTGGGACGAGATTGACCGCGTCTTCGACGCCATCGACTCCCGGAAGAAGGACCTCTCGTTCGACGACTTCCTGGCCCAGAGCCCGGGTGGCAAATCCCTGGCGCGGGCCCGCGAGGCGGCCCGGGCCTTCGTCCAGGGGTTCCACGCCGCCGACCCCGCGGAGCTGAGCACTCTCGCCCTCGCGCCCAGGGAGGCGGGCGAGCCGAGCGAGGAGGCCGCGCGGATCGGCCGGGTGGTCGAAGGGTACGACCGCCTGGCGGAGTGGCTGGCGCGCGATCTGGGCGAGGATCTCCATCTCGGGGCCCCCGTCCGGGAGATCGCCTGGGAGCCCGGCCGCGCCGAGCTCACGCTGCAGGACGGCTCGCGGGTCAACGCAAGGGCGGCCATCGTCACCGTCCCGCTGGGGGTTCTGCAAGCTCCACCGGACGAGCCGGGGGGGATCCGCTTCCGTCCCGATCCGCCCAGGCTGCGCCAGACGCTGGACCTCCTGGCGATGGGCCCCGTGCTCCGCCTGGTGCTGGGCTTCCGCGAGCTCCCCTGGCACGGCCGGGGCGATCTCGGCCGCATGAGGTTCCTCCAGACCGGGGACGAGACCTTCCGCGTCTGGTGGACCGCCTACCCCCTCCGCCTGCCCGTCCTGGTCGCCTGGAGCGGCGGCCCTCCGGCGGGAGCGTTCTCGCGCCGGAGCCCCGAGGAGATCGAAGCCGCCGCCCTGCGGGCCCTGGCCCGGCAGACCGGGATCTCCCGCCAGCGGATCGCCTCCCGGCTCGAAGGGATCTGGAGCCACGACTGGAACGGCGATCCCTTCTCCCGCGGCGCCTACAGCTACGCGAGGGTGGGAGGGAGCGAGGCCGCCAAGGCCCTGGCGCGGCCGGTCGGAAAGACCCTCTTCTTCGCCGGCGAGGCCGCGGACGAGGAAGGGAGGACGGGGACGGTGGAGGGAGCGATCGGGACGGGGCTGCGGGCGGCGAAACAGGTGAAGCGGGCTCTGGGGTGAAAACCGCTCCATCGGCTATACTGCCCGCCCTGGGGCCGTTAGCTCATCTGGTAGAGCACGAGACTTTTAATCTTGGGGTGCAGGGTTCGAGTCCCTGACGGCCCACCAGAATCCCCTTCTACCCCCCCTCGCAAACCCTTATAGCTCTAGGACGAATAAGTTTTGCGCCCCTTTTTACGTCTTCTGTGGGTGTGAGAGCCCAAACACACCCCGGAAACGACCACGACCACGGTTACAAGCGCCTCTTCTCCCACCCCGAGGCTGTCGAGGAGCTGATC
>JAICSG010000150.1 GCA_025937035.1 Thermoanaerobaculia bacterium
ACCCGGCGGCTGGACCTCTCCCGCCGCGATCTCGAGACCTCGCAGCAATACGAGGCGGTCCGCTCGCTGTTCGGCGAGGTGGAGAAGAGCGATGCCCAGGCGTTGGTGCTGGCACGGAAGTAGGGGGGCGGCGGCCCTCCTTGCCCTGACCCTGCTCGCCGCGGCCTCGAAGCCGGCCGCGGCCGCCGACTTTCCTCCCATCACCCCCGAGGAGAAGGCGCTCACGGAGGTGCCGGGGGAGCCCAACGCCCCGGCGGTGGTGCTGTTCAAGAAGGGGGAGTTCCTGATGGCGGGCTACGGCCGCTTCATCGGCAGCCTGGCCTCCCATCTGAAGGTCCAGGGGCGGGTGAAGATCCTCACCGAAGCGGGCAAGAGCAACGGCGAGATCGCGGTCGATCACAGCCGGGACGTCCGGCTGCGGAGCTTCTCGGGGCGCACCATTCTGCCGGACGGCCGGATCATCCCGGTGCCCGCGGACGCCAAGTTCGAGCGCCGGGCCTCCAAATCCTCGAAGACGTTCGTCACCGCCGTCGCCTTCCCCGCGGTCCAGGTCGGCGCCATCCTCGATTACGAATACGAGATCGTCTTCTCCTCCCCGTTCCTGTTCGAGCCCTGGGTCTTTTCCGAGGATCTCCCGGTGCGCCACTCGGAGATCGTCTACAAGACGGCCCGGGACTGGCGGATGCGGATCTGGACCCGCGCGCCCGCGGGGGTCAAGATCGAGCAGGCCAGGCAGGAGAGCTCGGCGGGGTACGAGGTGCGGGCCTGGGCGGAGAATCTGCCGTCGATCCAGGCGGTCCCCTGGGGCCCTCCCTACGAGGACCTGGCGAGCCAGATCCTGCTGCTCCCCGTATCCTTCGGCAACGCCTATGGGTCGGTGAGGTACATGGAGGATTGGTACACGACGAGCCAACTGCTGTGCCGGATCTACGACGACGTCCGGCAGCGCGACGGCGGCGTGGCAGGGCGGGCCCGCGGGATCGCCGGCGCGGGGAGCCCGCGGCAGAAGGCCGAGGCCCTCTACCGTTTCGTCCGCGACCAGATCCAGGTGGAGCGCGGGGCCGGGGTCTGGGTCGACCCGGACAGCTCGGTGGAGAAGGTCCTCTTCCAGCACCAGGGCGATCCCACCCAGAAGGCTTTGCTTCTCCAGGTGATGCTCAAGGCGGTCGACGTCGACTCCCGCCTGGTCTGGGCCGCCGACCGCGGCCACGGCGCCATCGACACCACCCTGCCGACGCCCAACTGGTTCGACACGCCGCTCGTGATGGTGCAGCTCGACGGCAAGAACACGTTCCTCGACCCCTCGAGCGCCTCCCTCGGCTTCGGGCAGCTCCGGGCGGGCCATGAGGGGACCAAGGCGCTGTTGCCCGACCCACACAAGCCGCTGGGGGTCATCCTCCCCGAGACCCCCTTCGATCAGAACCTCCGGCGGGCGGAGATCGACCTCGCGCTGGACGCCAAGGGGCGCCTCTCCGGCACCGGCACCCTGCGGCTGACCGGCCTCCACGCCACCGAACGGATCCGCTGGCAGGACGACGAGGCGAAGACCCTCCAGGCCTGGAAGGACTGGCTCGGCGAACGCTACAAGGAGTTTCAGATCACGGACGTCAAGGCGGCCGAGATGCCGGACGAGCGCAAGGTCACGGTCACCTGGTCGATGGCGCAGAGGGAGGACGAGGTGCTGGGCGACGAGGTCACGATCGTGCCCAGCGCCCCTCTCGGCCCGGTGACCCAGCCCTTCACCCAGACGGCGGCCGAGCGGAAGGTGGACGTGCTCTTCGGCTATCCGGATCGCGACGAGGTCGAGCTGCGCCTGCGCTGGCCGGCGGAGTGGCGCGTCGAGCAGCTCCCCCGCCCGATGGCCGTCAACCACCCGTGCGGCGCCCTGTCGACCGCCGTGGTGCGCAACGAGCAGGAGCGCTCGCTGGTCTACCGGCGGCGGCTGGACGTCTCGCAGCGCCGGATCGGAATCCAGGAGGGCTATGAGGATCTGCGCGACCTGTATGGCAAAACCGAGAAGAACGACGGGCAGAAGCTGACCCTGGTGCGGCAATGACCCTGAGACGATCCCGTACGGTTTTTCTGGCGGCCCTGATCCTGACGGTCTCCGGTCTCCGCGGCGCCAAGGCGGCCGATTTCCCCCCCATCACCCCCGAGGAGAAGGCTCTCACCGCGGTGCCGGGGGAGCCCAACGCCCCGGCGGTGGTGCTGTTCAAGAAGGGGGAGATCGTGATGGAAGGCTATTACCCTTCGGCGGTGACGGTATTGCCCTCGTATCTGCGCGTCCAGGTACGCCTGAAGGTCCTCACCGAGGCGGGGAAGAACAACGGCGAGGTGATCCTCTCCCACAACGACGAGGAGCGGCTCACCCGGTTCAAGGGGCGTACCGTTCTCCCGGACGGCCGGGTCATTCCCGTGCCGGAGGACGCCAAGTTCTTCCGCAAGACCTCGCGCCGGTCGCTCACCACCGCGGTGGCCTTCCCCGCGGTCCAGGTGGGGGCGATCCTCGACTACCAGTACGAGCTCGAATTCCACACCATCTTCCGCCTGAAGCCCTGGTACTTCTCGGAGGAGCTGCCGGTCCGCTACTCGGAGATCGTCTACAGGATCCCCACCGCGCTGGAGGTCCAGGAGTGGAGCCGCGCCCCCCTGCGGGAGAAGATCCAGCGGCGGGTGGACAGGAACGCCCGGGGCTACGTCACGACGGCCTGGGCCGAGAACCTGCCCGCCCTCCCGGACGAGCCCTACGGCCCCCCTTTCGCGGACCTCGCGGCGCAGATGATCCTGCTGCCCAGCGCCAGCAAGGGGCGTCTCATCCACATTTCGCTGTTCGAGAGCTGGCAGGCCGTCTGCGCCCTGCTCGGCACCTCCTCCCAGGAGGTCCTGCGGCACGACCGCGCCGTCCAGGAGCGGACGCCCGCGGTGGCGGGCCCGGGAGCCCCTGGCGACAAGGCCCGGGCCCTCTACCGCTTTGTCCGCGATCAGATCGAGAACAACGACGAGATCGGCGTGGCCGTCGACAGCGAGCGGGCGCTCGACCAGGTCCTGACCGAGCGCAAGGGGAGCCGCGCCGAAAAGGCCCTTCTCCTCTTCAGGATGCTCAAGATCGCGGGCCTCACCCCCAAGCTGATCTGGGCCGCGGACCGCGGCCTGGGGGCGATCGATCTCCAGCTTCCGAACCCGAGCTGGTTCGACACGATGCTCGTGCGGGTGGACCTCGACGGCAAGGCCGTCTACCTCGATCCCTCCGACCGCTCCCTGGGCTTCGGCCATCTCCGCCCCGGATACGAGGGCTCCCCGGCGCTGCTCTGCGACGCGGAGAAACCGGTGAGCCTCGTGCTCCCCGCGGCCGCGCACGAGCAGAACCTGCGGCGCGCCGAGCTCGACCTCACCCTGGACGACAAGGGGAGGGTCACCGGCACCGGCACGCTGCGGCTGACCGGCCAGCCCGCCTGGGAGAGGATCGGCCGGGAGGAGCCAACGAAGAGCGTACAGGCCTGGCGGGAGTGGCTGGAGAATCGCTTCCGGGAGCACCGGATCTCGGACGTCAAGGTAGCCGAATCCCCGGACGAGGAGACGGTGACCGTCACCTGGTCGATGGCGCAGCGCCAGGAGGAGGCGCTGGGCGACGAGACCACGCTCGCCCCGAGCTCGCCCCTGGGCCCCCTTACCCAGTTGCTCGTGCAGCCGGCCGGCAGCCGGCGCACCGGCGTCTACTTCGACTACCCCTGGCGCGAGGAGGTCGAGCTCCACCTGCGCTGGGCCGAAGGCTGGCGGGTGCAGGCGGCCCCGGCGGAGAAGACGGTGGCGGGCGCCGCGGGCAGCCTGGCCGTCCAGGTCGAGACCCGGCCGGACGGGCGCTCGCTCGTCTACACCCGGAGGGTCGACGTCCCGCGCCGGGCTTTCGAGAGCTCGCCGCAGTACGAGGCTATCCGTTCCCTGTTGAGTGACGTGGAGAAGAATGATGGACAGAAGCTGGTGTTGGTGCATCGGTAGCGGTCTCGCGTTGTGGATGGGGGTGGCCCCCCTCCACGCCGCCACCATCCTCGAGAAGTCGATCGACGTCGAGATCCGGCCGGACGGGGTGACGGAGCGGACCCATCTGCGGGTGCGGCTGGACAACGCGCGGGACTTCTCCAACTGGTCCCCCTACCCCATCGCGCTCGACGAGAACCGCGAGATGGGGGACCTCACCGCCTCGGCCATCCAGCCGGACGGCAAGACGCTCAAGGTCTCCCGCCGCGACCTCGACACCCATCAGGTGGCGGGCGAGGGGAACCTCCACTCCTCGCTCGCGGTGCGCACCGTCACCTTCCCCGCCGTGCCCGTGGGCTCCGTGCTCGCCCTCGACTACGAGGTGCGCGAGCGCCCCTACTTCCCGGCCGGGCAGCTCTCCCTCGGCTCTTCCGAGCCCATCGAATCGCTGCGCGTGGCCGTCCACGGCGGCGGCGCCGGCTGGCGCTATCACATGGACGGGACGATGCCGGGGATCACCGTCCAGGAGTCCCCCGGCGGGGTGACGGTGACCGGCGCCAAGCTCCCCGGCCTCAATCCGCCGGACAAGGCCCCCGGGCTCGCCGCCGAGGGGGCCATGCTGCGCTACGCCTGGGGGGACGCGGGGGGCTGGGACGGCGTGGGACGCTGGTTCGAGGGGCTGCTCACCCCCGTCCCCCGCGGCGCCGAGCCCGTGCGCGCCAAGGCCCGCGAGCTGGTGGCCGGGGTCGCGGACAAGAAGCGGCGGATCGAGGTGCTCACCGACTTCGCCCGCCGCCAGGTGCGCTACGTGGCCGTGGAGGTGGGCATCGGCGGCTACCGGCCGCACACGCCCCAGCAGGTGATGGAGCGGCTCTGGGGGGACTGCAAGGACAAGGCGCTGCTGCTCGTCGACCTGCTCAAGGAGGCGGGGATCGAGGCCTATCCGGCGCTCGCCCGGCTCGATCCGGACGGCCGGGTGGACCGCGATTTCCCCTCGCCCTACCAGTTCAATCACATGATCGTCGCCGTGCCCGCGGACGGCCTCGGTCTGGGCCCGGACGCCCCGGTGGCCGGAGGGTACCTCTTCCTCGACGCCACCCAGGAGACCGGCGGGCTCGCCTGGCTCCAGCCCGCGGTGCAGGACCAGGAGGTGCTGGTGGTGCGCGACGGCCGCGGCGAGCTGGTGCGCACGCCCGTGCGCCACGTCCAGGAAGGCCGGCGGCTGGACGTCGCCCTCGCCCTCAAGCCCGAGGGGGACGCCGCCGGCACCGCCCGCCTGGAGCTCTCGGGCGAGACCGGCGCCGCCTTCCTCCATCTCAACGGCGGCGCCAAGCCCCAGGAGGTGGACCGGGTGATCCGCCGCGTCTTCGGCAGCCTCCTCCCCGCCGGCGCCAATCTCTCGGACATCCGCTGGCAGATGATGGATGGCGGCGTGCCCGTGGTGACGCTGGAGGCCAAGGTCAGCGTCCCCGCCCTGGGAGCGGCCGGCGAGGGGGCCCTGCCGCCGCTGCCGGTCCCCTCGATGATCGACCTCCCCTCCTCCGGCCTGCTCGACGGCCGCACCCTGCCGGTGGTGGAGACCCCCTTCGCCAGCCGCGTCACCTGGCGCGTGACTCTCCCCACCGACGCCTGCAAGAGCGAGGGGCAGGACGTGGAGGTGAAAAACGATCTCGGAGCCTTCCGCCAGAAGGTCGCCGTGAAAGGCCGCGAGCTGACCCTGGAGCGCGCCACCGAGCTCCGCCAGCGCTGGATCGAGCCGGCGGGCTTTCCGGCCCTGAAGGAGATCGCGCTGGCGGAGTCGCGGACGAACAAGCGGCGGTTGCGGGTGAGCTGTTTGAGCCCTCACCCCTGAAGAGGTGGGGACGGCGGCGGGCTGGTCTCCGTCGACGTATCCTGATCCCCGCTCTGATCCTCCGCCGGCTGCTGGTCCTCCGGCTTCGCCTCGGGCTTGGGCTCGGCCTTCTTGCCGATCGCCTGGCTGCCGGCGGGGACCACGCCGCTCCCCCGCACCATCCCCACCGGACCGGTCAGCGCGAGGTCCTGGGGCGGCGCGGGCCGGGCGGGGCGGTCCGGATGCTCCGGGCGGGTGGTGGGGCGGATCAGGATCGAGCCGTCCCCCGATCCGTCCCCGGCGGGAGGAGCCGCCGCGCCGGCCGGCGCTCCGGCCGCCGGCACGGTGATCGGGTGCGGCGGGAACGTCCGGGCCGGGGAGATGGTGATCGGCTCGTTGCCGCCGGGGTCCTTGATCTGGAGGCCGTCGTCGGTGATCGAATAGCGCGGCTCCTCCGAGGCGGAGGGATCGATCGGCTGGCCGGTCTCGGGATCGATCGCCGGCTGGTTCAGGGTGAGGTCGGCGGTCTGGTCCGGACCGTTCGGTGAGTGGCGCTGGCAGGGCTCCATCGGCGCCGCCCAGGAGGGGAAGAGCTCGGTCACCCGGTAGGGGCAGTACTCGGTCGCGAGCTGCCCGGTGGTGGGATCGACCGTGGCCTGCACCACCCCGGACGGACGCGGGAAGTCCGCGTACCCCTTGGCCGGACGCACCGCGGCCGTGAAGCGGCTCCAGATCGGCAGCGCCGCCCGGGCTCCCGAGAGCGAGGTGGCGGCGTTGTCGTCATAGCCCACCCAGACCACGCTCACCCGGTCCGGCGAATAGCCGGCGAACCAGTTGTCCCGGCGGTCGTTGGTGGTGCCGGTCTTGCCGGCGAGGGGTCCGTCCACACCCAGGCTCCGGGCGGCGGCGGCCGTGCCGTGGGCGATCACCCCCTGGAGCATCGAGGTCACCAGATAGGCGGACTCCACCGGCATCACCCGCCGCGGGGCCGGCAGGTCGTCCCCGTTGATCCGCTCCCCCTTGGGATCGACCACGGCGGCGAGGGCGTGGAGCGGCGCGCGCAGCCCGCCGGCGGCGAGGGTGGCGTAGACCTGGGCCATCTCGAACGGGCTCGCCTCGAAGGCGCCGAGGGCCAGGGAGGGCCGCGGCTGGAGCTTCTCGCTCAACCCCATTTCGCGCGCCAGCTCGATCACCCGCGGCATGCCCACCTGGAGGGCCACCCGCACGGTGGGGATGTTGAGGCTCTGCTCCAGGGCCGTGCGCGCGGTCACCCAGCCCCGGAAAGCGTGATCGTAGTTCTGCGGCTGCCAGCTCGCGTTGCCGATGCGCACCTGGATCGGCGAGTCGTTGAGCAGCGTGGCGGGATTGACCACCCCCTCGGTGAGGGCGGCGGCATAGATGACCGGCTTGAAGGCGCTCCCCACCTGGCGCCTGGCCTGGGTCACGCGGTCGAACTGGCTCTTCTCGTAGTCGCGCCCCCCCACCCAGGCGAGGACCGCGCCGTCCCCCGGATCGACCGACACGAGCGCCGCCTGGAGGCGGTGCTTGCCCTTGCCGCTGTCCAGGGCGCCGAGCCCCTGCGCCACCGCCGCCTCGGCCCGCCGCTGGTCGGTCCAGCGCAGGGTCGAGAAGAGGAGATACCCCTTGCCGCCCAGCGCCTCGGCGTCGAAGCGGTCCTTGGCCTCGGCCGCGGCCTCGTCGGCGAAATAGGGGGCGATCGGCCGCGTCTCGACCGGATGGGGATCGACGCCGAGCGGCTCGCTCTGCGCCTCCTTCACCTCCTCGGGCTTCGCCCAGCCGAGCTCGCCCATCCGCTGGAGCACCCAGTTGCGGCGCTCGAGAGCGCGGTCCGGATGCTCGATGGGCGAGGTGCCGCCCGGCGAATGGATCATCCCCGCCAGGGTCGCGGCCTGGGCCAGGGTCAGCTCGGCGGCGTCGCGGTTGAAGTAGGCGCGGGAGGCGGCGCCCAGGCCGATCAGGTTGGCCGGGCCGCTGCGGCCGAGGTAGATCTCGTTCAGATAAGCTTCCAGGATCGCCTGCTTGCCGTAGCGCAGCTCCACGATCATGGCGATCAGCGCCTCCTCGGCCTTGCGGCGGAGCGTGCGCCGGCTGGAGAGGTAGACGTTCTTGACGAGCTGCTGGGTGATCGAGCTGCCGCCCTGGACGATCTGATGGTTCGTGAAGTCGTCGTAGGCGGCGCGCATCAAGCCGCCAACGTCGAAACCGGGGTTCGTGTAGAAGTTCTTGTCCTCGATGGCGATGGTCGCGCTGCGCACCGTCTCCGGGATTTGCGCCAGCGGCACCTCGGTGCGGCGGCCGGTCTGCGGATCGACGAACTCGTACAG
>JAICSG010000754.1 GCA_025937035.1 Thermoanaerobaculia bacterium
AGTAGGAGGACCGCCCTGGAGGGGCGGGTATTGAATAGCCTGGGGTTTCAAACCCAGGCGAGGGATGGGCGGCGGGTTTGGGTTACCGCGGCCGCCACCCACCTGGGGTTGAAACCCCAGGCTGCCCAACGGGCTCTCGGCGCCGCCGCAGGGGGTGCCGCCCTACGTCTGGCACTGCCACATCCTCGAGCATGAAGACAACGATATGATGCGTCCCTACAACCTGTTGCCCTGAGGAGGAGAGCCGATGACCCGTCTCGCGATCCGTGTCGTGGTGCTGATACTGCTCGTTCTTTCCGCGGCGGCCGGAGCCCAGGAGCCCGCCAACGGACACATGATGATGCACGGTAGTGGGGGGGCCCCCGGCGGCCACATGGCCGGAATCCCGAAGGCCACGGCGGCGGACGTCGCCTCGCCGGAGGCCATCGTCAACGCCTACTACGCGGCGCTGTCGGGGCCGGCCGGCAAGAAGCGTGACTGGAACCGCTTCCTGTCGCTCTTCTTCCCCGGCGCCCGTCTGCTGCCGACTGAGGGCAAGGGGCACAGCGGTACCATGCCTCACACCTTCACCCCCTCGAAGTACCTGTTCGACACCGAGTCCAACATGCTCCAGGAGGGCTACATCCCGAAGGAGGTCTCGCATCGCAGCGAGAGCTTCGGCAAGCTCCTCCACGTCTGGAGCACCTACGAGGTCCGCCACACCGCGAGCGACGCCGAGCCGTTCGTCCGCGGCGTCACCAGCTTCCAGCTCTTCAACAACGGCCAGCGCTGGTGGATCGTCAACGTCGCCTGGCAGCCGGAGACGAGCAAGCTGAAGCTGGCGGAGAAGGACCTCTCGCGATAAGCGGTGAACCGGGGGCGGTCCCACGGGCCGCCCCCGGAGCTTTCTCTGGTTCCCCCGGCGAGCACTCCCCCCGAAAGAGGCTATACTACGCGGGCAAATCCGAAGGGATTGTCATGTCCATGGAAGGAGGCTCGATGAAGCTGAGTCGCCGGGAATTTCTACGTCTGGGCGCGGTCACGGGGGCGGGAGCCCTGCTGCTCCCCAGGAAGCTCGCCTTCGCTCAAGGCTCGCCCAGGTTGGCGCCGTTCGTCGATCCGCTGCCCATCCCGCCGGTGATCCGGCCGGGCTCCGGGACGGTCGACGTCTCCATGCGGCCGCTCGTCCAGCAACTGCACCGCCATCTGCCGCCGACCCGGCTCTGGGGGTACAACGGCCTCTACCCGGGCCCCACCTTCGAGGTGCGCAAGGGGACACCGGTCTCGGTGCAGTGGCTGAACGAGCTCCCCTCCCAGCACCTGTTGCCGATCGATCACTCCATCCACGGCGCGGAATCGAACGTACCCGACGTGCGCACCGTGGTCCACCTGCACGGCGCCAAGGTGCTGGGCGACAGCGACGGCTATCCGGAGGCCTGGTTCACCAACGGCTTCGCGAAGACCGGGCCGTCCTTCTCCAACCGCGTCTACCGCTATCCGAACGATCAGGACGCGATGATGCTCTGGTATCACGACCACGCCCTGGGCATCACCCGCCTGAACGTGCTCGCCGGGCTGGCCGGCATGTATCTGATCCGCGACGCGGTGGAGGACGCGCTGCGCATCCCCAAGGGGCGTTACGAGATCCCGCTGATGATCCAGGACCGCCTGCTCAACCCCGACGGCTCGCTGCTCTGTCCGGTGCAGGACCTGGGGGTGAGCCCGCCGATCCCGCCGGTCTGGATCCCGGAGTTCTTCGGCGACCTGGCGCTAGTGAATGGAAAGGTTTTCCCCTACCTGGAGGTCGAGCCCCGCAAATACCGCTTCCGCGTGCTCAACGCCTGCAACGCCCGCTTCCTGCACATGAAGCTGGTCAACAGCCGCGACCGGGGCGAGCGGCTGCCGTTCCACCAGATCGGCGCCGACCAGGGATTCCTGCCCCGGCCGGTCAAGCTCGGGGACCTGCTGATGGCGCCGGCGGAGCGTTACGACATCGTGATCGATTTCACCGGCAAGGCCGGCAAGTCGTTCACCTTGACGAACGACGCGCCCGCGCCCTTCCCCGGCGGCGGCGCGCCGGAGCTGCCGTGGATCATGCAATTCCGCGTCACCCGCCCGCTCACCAGGCCCGACCGCGAGCTCCCCGAGAGCCTCGCGCCGGTGCCGCTGCTCGATCCGCGCGACGCCGTGCGGACCCGGCAACTGCTGCTCTCCGAGGACGACGACCCCACCACGGGCGATCCCATCGAGGGGATGCTCGGCACCGTGGCGGCGGGCCCCCTGCACTGGAGCTCGCCCATCACCGAGGACCCGCGCGCCAACACGACCGAGATCTGGGAGCTCTACAACACCACGACCGACGGCCATCCGATCCACGTCCACCTGGTCCGCTTCCAGATCCTCAACCGCCAGAAATTCGATCTCAACCTGTTCCAGTCGACGGGGAAGATCCAGTTCATCGCGCCGCCCGAGCCGCCGGCGGCCAACGAGCGGCCGGCCTGGAAGGACATGGCCAAGGCCTTCCCGGGCGATCCCGACAACGGAGTGGGCCTGGTCACCCGCGTCATCCAGAAGTTCGAGCTGCCCAACGGGCTCTCGGCGCCGCCGCAGGGGGTGCCGCCGTACGTCTGGCACTGCCACATCCTCGAGCACGAGGACAACGATATGATGCGGCCCTACAACCTGCTGCCCTGACAGAAAAACCCCCCTCGCGCCGGATGGCGCGAGGGGGGCCGGTTTCTTTGAGGGCTGGAACGTGAGGCATGGACTGTCATGGGCAGCTGTCACGGGGCCGCTGTCAAGGGCTGTAGAGACGTTCCCAGTCCGTTTCAGCACGACCTGCGCAGGCCGCAACCGTCGGGACGTCTCTTCGGAGGCAGGACCTGTCGAGGTCCTCGCGTTGTCGGAGCGCGCTCCCGATCCTGGCCCCGATTCTGTTGGTGTGGATAGCAGGCTTCGGTTCGGGAGGGAG
>JAICSG010000465.1 GCA_025937035.1 Thermoanaerobaculia bacterium
CATCCCCGCCGGGCTGGAGATGAGCCTGCCTCAGCACAAGCCGCTCGCGATGTTCCACGGCGTGCCTCGCGTGGCGGTCCCCCCGGTCCGCGTCCATCCGGCTGATGAGACCCGGCCCAAGGCGTCCTCGCCCCCCAACCCGCTGGTGCAGCAGATCGTCGACGCCACCAGCCAGGAGAGCTGGTTCCAGTACGTTCGCGACCTGTCCGGCGACAGCGACGTGACCATCCCCGGCTACTGTGACGGCTGCCGCATCCGCACCCGCGCCTCCGACTACATGTTTCCGCCCAACAATACCGGCAACCCGCCGGGCAATCCGTTCGCCACCGAGTACCTGGAGGACAAGGGCGCGGGCTGGGGCTTTACAGGACCGAACGTGGTCCGCGAGAGCTACACCTCGGCGGAGTCGGGCTGCACCGCCCGGCAGGGCTCGCAGACCTGGCAGAACCTCATTTTCACCCTGCCGGCCCAGGTCGACTACGCACAAACCCAACAGGTCCTCTTCATCGTCCACTACGACAGCATCTCGGAAAGCCCCGCCACGGACGCCAACGACGCGCCCGGCGCCGACGACGCGATGTCGGGAGGGGCGGCGCTCCTCGAGGCGATGCGGCTCTTCAAGGGCTACGCCTGGCGGTATCCGGTGAAGTTTCTCTTCGTCAGCGGCGAGGAGGTCGGGCTGTGCGGCTCCACGGCCTACACCCGCATGCACCCGGCCGCCCCGGTCTGGCGCGTTCTCAACATGGACCTGACCGGCTACGACGGCAACAAGGACGGCTTGATGAACCTGTACAACTGGAGCATCACGAAATGCCCCTCCTGCGTGGCCTTCGGCGACGACTTCATTCAGGCCAATTCCGACTATGGCGGGATCATCGATCCCGCCAAGATCCTGCGCAATACGAGCATGATGTGCGGCTCGGACCAATGCCCGTTCTGGAAGGTCGGGGTGACCGCGATCGACCTCAACGAGGACCTCACCGACTTCGACTTCTGCCCGTGCTTCGACAAGAGCCAGACCCCGAATTGCCGCGACACCGTCACCCAGACCTACCCCCCCGGCAGCGCGACGCTGATGTTCGACCAGGACTATGCGTGGCGGACCGACAAGGCGGCCATCGCGCTCCTCGCCCACACCGCCGAGCCGCTCTACGCCTGCCCGGCCAAGGGCGCCAAGCTCCGCGCCACGGTGGGTAAAAGGCAGGTGCAGCTCCGCTGGCCCGCCGTGCCGAGGGTGACCGACTACGTGGTGGAGCGGGCGGAAGGCGGCTGCGGCGGCACCTTCACCGGCATCGCCTCGACCAACCGGGGCTCGTTCACGGACACCGCCGTGACCCCCGGCGCCACCTACGGCTACCGTGTCCGCACCTGCCCTTTCCAGGTCAGCAACTGCATGGAGAAGAAGATCCCTCGCCGGTAAGAGCGCTGCAGCTCGCACCGCTCTCAAAGACGGGCGAGGCATTCGCCGATGGCCTTTTCGACCACCTTGGCGCTCTTCGGGCTCATCCCCGCTTCGCGGGCGTGGAGACGCCATTGGGCCGCGGCGGCGGCCACTTCGTCGAGAATCGATTCGGCTTCGGACCCTGAGATCCCCGCCGGAGCCGCCAATTGCAGCAGGTGCCGGCGCGCGGGCGCGCGGCCTTCTCCGGCGACGGTCATCGTGTGCTCCCCGCCGGGGCCTTCCGCGAACACGAGATCGTAGGCCGGCGCGAGCTCCCAGCCGCCGTCATCGGCCATGCGGAAGGCGAAGTTCTTCACATGGTCGTCGCGGTTGTGCGTGAGCACGTTGAAGACCATCCGGCGGTAGCATTCCAGGACGTCCTGATGATTCCTGGTCAAAATCCGCGTCACCTCGAGGAGCTGGCGGTAGTCGCAGCTCGGAATGCGGAAGTTGGCGTGGATGAGATTGCCGAAGGTGTGTACGTGGTAGCGGTGGTTGCCTCGGCGATCGAAGCGCTCCACCCCGAAGAACCGCTCTCCCCGAGCCGTCTCGAAGAGACGTGCGGGCGGCATGGCAAGGCCCGCTTCCTTGGCCATGAGGGAGTAGGCGAGCTCCCCCGGACCCGAGTCGGGCAAGTCTCGCCGGGCCTGGAGCTTGACGATCCAATGCGTATAGCCCCGCGGCAGGTCGTCCTCCCCCGAGAGGATCGAGTCTCCGGAGACCCCCACCAGCACCTTCGGCCGCGCTCCGCCGGGACTGCCGCCGGCGCGCAGAAGCAGCGGCAGCACCTCTCCCGCGGTACCCTCGATCACCTGCTGAGACGCGCGGGCCATTTCGTGCAGATCGAGCCTCTGCGCCCGGGAGCCCGCCGGAGTGGCCGGCGGGTGATAGGTGAGCGCCCCCATGGTCCGGGTGCCGAGATAGGCCAGCCGGTCCAGCACCGAGACCTCGGCGAGGGCCAGGTCTTGCTGTTGGAAGAACCGGTCCATGAGCAGCAACCCCCAGCCATCCGGCAACGAGTCGTCAAAGAGGCCAAAGATGGGACCGAAGGCGAGATCGCGGTGCTCGATGAGCCCGCTCTGCGGCGGCAGCTTGAAGGGCGACAGCCAGAGAGGGTCACGCAGGAAGGCGGGGGCATACTCGAAAACCAGTCGGCCCCACGCGGGCTCCGCCAGTTGGCCGACGACGCGCTCCCGGCCGGGCTCGCGGCGGAGCCGCACCTCCAGCTTCTTCATATCCGGCCCCGTTTGCGCGCCGGCCGCTTCTCGGCCGCCTCCAGCTCAGCGAGCGACGCCGCGGGAGGCGGTTGGAGAAGAGCGTCGAAATCATCCAGCCGGTTGAGGGCGAAAGCCAGATCCAGCAGGCTTTGCAGGGAGACTCTGCCCGATTCCTCGAAGCGCCGCAGGGAGGCCAGGCTGACCCCGGACCGCTCCGCCAGCGTGATCTGTTTCCAACCCTTGGCCAAGCGCAACGCCTTCACCCGGGCGGCCAACTTCCTGCTGACCTGCTCGGGCGTCTCCAGTAAAAATCCATTCATACAGCTATTATAGCAGCGATACTGCCTCCATTGGGAGGCTAAGCGCTCAACAGTTGGCGATTGTGGATCTCCCCGAGCAGCCTCTCAAGAAGTGAGGTATGAGTTACGAGGTATCGTAAATCTACGAGATCTCGTTACGACAGCCTCTCGTAAATCCTCGTAAGTTATTGATTTTTATAGACCGACCTTCTGGCACGGGTCGTGTACTACTTCCCGGCGGGAGCCGAGATGATGTTCCGAATCGAAACCCGAACCGACGAGCCTTCAACCGTTACCTATGCCCTGGCCGGGCGGGCGACGCAGGAGCACCTGCCGGAGCTGACGCAGCTCCTGGCGGCCGAGCGCGCCCGCGGACGCCAGGTTACGCTCGACCTCGAGGGGCTCGTCCTCGCCGACCGGGACTTCGTGAGATTCCTGGCCCGCGGGGACGGCTCCAAGGTCGCTTTGACCCATTGTCCCGCTTACGTCCTCTCGTGGATCCGGTGCGAGGGGTGCGAGGAGGAGAGGAAGACTTCATGAAGAAAACCATCCTGGCGGCGCTCCTGGTGCTCGCTCCGGCGGTGGCTCTCCCGGCTTATGCCCAGGGGACCGCTCCCGCCGGCGGGCCGGGGACGATCCGCCTTTCCCTGACGGACGCGATCAGCCGCGCGCTCGACGCCGGCACCGCCGTCCGCATCGCCACCACGAGCACCCGCGAGGCCGAGGCCCGGGCGCAGGAGGCCCGTTCGGCCCTGCAACCGCAGCTCAGCGCCGGCGGGCAGCTCGCCAACGAAACGATCAACCTGGCCACCTTCGGCTTCACCGTCCCCGGGCAGCCGAACGTGACCCCGCCATTCAACGTGGTCGACGCCCACATCTCGTTCGCCATGAACGTCATCGACTTCGCCGCCCGGCGGCGGTACGAGGCGGCGCGGGCGGGGGTCAAGGTGTCGCAGGAGGACCAGCGCCGGCTGGAGAACGAGGTGGCCGCCGCGGTCTCCTCGCTCTACGTCTCCTACGGGCGGAGCTCGGCGCGGATCGATGAGATCCGCGCCAACGTCGATCTGTTCACCCGCTTGCGGCAACTCGCGCTCGACCAGAAGAACGCGGGGATCGGCACCCGCCTCGACACCACGCGGGCCGACGTCCAGCTCTCCCGCCAGCAGCAGGCGCTGCTGGTGGCGACCAACCAGCGCGACCTCGCCCGGCTCGCCCTGCTGCGGGCCATCGGCGCGGACTTCGACGCCGGCCTGGAGCTGACGGACGACTGGACGCGGGTGATCTCCGCGCCCCCCGCCCTGCCGGTGGCGCTGGAGGCGGCCCGCCGCCAGCGCCCCGAGCTGAGCGTGCTGAACGAGCGGCTCCGCCTGGCCAACCTCAACATCGAGGCGGCCCGGGCCGAGCGGCTGCCC
>JAICSG010000448.1 GCA_025937035.1 Thermoanaerobaculia bacterium
ACCTTCTCGGTGGTCCTCCGCGGGAAGACCCTGGACGAGGCGCTCGACCGGGCATCAGCGGCGCGGGACCTCCTGCGGACGCGGCTGGGCCCCAAGGCCGAGATCACCTCCCCCGCCGACTGGCTGGTGGAGGGGGGAAGGCTCCAGCGGCGGCTGGCCGAGCTGCGGACCCTCCCCCTGGAGCGGGCGGCGGACGACTTTCAGCGGGAGCTCGTGGCGGCCGGCTTCAAGCTCGCCCCGTTCGCTCCCGCCCTGGACACCCTGCGGGCCCTGGGGCGAGGGCAGGACCCCGGCGCCCTGCCTCCCGGCGAGTGGCCCCGCTGGATGGCCGAGCTGGTGCGGACCGGCCCGCGCGGGGCCGTGGCCGCGGTGCACGTGCGTCTCCCCCTGGGGGCCGGCGCCAAGCTCGATCCCAAGGCCCTGGCCCGCGATCTCTCGCGCCTGGCGCCGGAGCGCGGGGACGTGGCGCTCGCCTCGATCGCCTGGGTGGGGTCCGAGCTGCGCGACATCGCCTTGAAGGACCTCGCCCGGTCGTGCGCCCTGGCGTTGGTGCTGATCGGCGCGGTGGTGCTGATCTCCTTCCGCGGCCGACTGCGGGACGCCCTCCTCGCCGCCCTCCCCCTGGTCCTGGGGAGCCTCTGGGCGTTCGGCCTCTGGGGGGCTCTCGGCGTCCCCGTCGACCTGCTGTGCGCCTTCACCGTCCCGCTGCTCCTCGGCACGGGGACCACCCTGGGCGCCAATTCCGTCCACTGGAAGCGCCTGCACCCGGAGCAGGGGGTGCGCGGCGCGGCCGAGGAGATGGGGCTGGGGCTGATGCTGGCGACGCTGACCACGGTGATCGGCTTCGGCAGCCTGGCGTTCTCCCGGGTCCCAGGCCTGCGGCATGCCGGAATCCTGGTGGCCCTGGGGCTCCTCGGGGCCCTGCTCGCCACGGTCCTGGTGCTGCCCGCCCTGGAGGCGCTGCTGGAGCGGGGCCGCCGGCCCCGTCCGGAAACCATGTGACAATACGGTGTCATGAGCGTAGCCCTGCCCCGTGAATCCCCTCCTCACGCGCCCGAGGGAGGTTGGAGCCGCCGTCTGCTGGGCCCCTTCCACGTCACCGGGGTCTTCTGGTTCCGTCTCCATCAATTCGGGATCAGAATCCTCCCCAGTTGGGCGCTGGGAGGGTTGATCGATCTCTTCTCGACCTTCTTCTGGATCGCCCTGCGGAAGATCCGCGCCGCCATCGCCTCCAACCTCGAGGCGGTGCTGGGGCCCTGCGGCTGGTGGGAGCGCCAGCGCCGTATCCACCGCACCTTCCGTACCTTCGCCTGGTGCCTCTCGGAGCGCTACGAGCGGCTGAGCACGGATCGCGCCTTCGACATCCAGGCCGAAGGGTTGGAAGAGTGGCGGGAGCTGGCGGGCCAGCCCGGCGGCTTCATCCTGGTCACCGCCCATCTGGGGGCCTGGGAGGTGGGCTCGATGCTCCCCTCCTCGCGCGAGGGCCGGCGGGTGCACGTGGTGCGCGAGCCGGAGACCGATCCCCGGGCCCAGCGGTTCATCGAGGGGCTGATCCGGAGCTGCGGCGGCGAGCTCTACACCACCCACTTCGCCGACGATCCGCGGCTCGGGGTCGACCTCCTGGACGCCCTGCGGCAGGGGGAGATCGTGGCCCTCCAGGGGGACCGCCCGCGCTCCGGCGGCCGGACGGTGGAGGCGAGCCTCTTCGGCCGCCCCTTCGCCCTGCCGGTGGGCCCCGCCGCCCTCGCCCGCGCGGCCGGCGTGCCGATCGTCCCCGTCTTCGTGCTGCGCGAGGGGCGCCTGCGCTACCGCTGCTACCTGCACCCCGCCATCCAGGTGGCGCAGACCGCCGACCGTCCGCGGGACCTCCAGGAGGCGTTGGAGCGCTTCGCCGGAGACCTGGAGGCGGTCATCCGCCGGGAGCCGTATCAGTGGTTCTGCTTCCGGCGTCTGTGGTGATGTAGGTGCTGATGGTGCCGGTCACCGCCGCGCCCGCGGCGATCTCGTAGATGGACAGCGGGGGAGCGCTGCCGGAGAGCCGGGCGGAGACCTGGAACGGCCGGCCCGTGGGGAGCGGGGGAGCGGCGAAGCGCGCCTCCCGGATGCCGACCAGGTAGCCGATCCGGGGGGAGGGATCGTCCCGGCGGGCGAGCGCCTCCAGCACCGCCGCCGCCTGCGCCGCCGCCTCGATCGCCAGGAAGGCGGGGGCGCAACCCTCCACGGCGAGCGGATGGTCCGGAGGGATCTCGGCCGCGCAGACGATCCCTTCAGCTTCCACCTCGATCACCCCCCGGATCAGCCGGGCGGGCGGAGCGTGGGGGAGGAGGATAGGAAATTCGCCGGTCGCGGCGGCCGGCTCCTCCCAATCCCCGGATCTCTCTCCGCCCGTGGCCACGGCCCCGCCGCTGACGGCCTTTCCCTGGTGGGTGATCTCGAAGCGGGTCCAGCCCCCCTCGCCGGGAAGGAGGGCGAGCTCCAGCGTCTCTCCCGGGACCACCGGGCGGCGCAGCCGAACCGATCGCGCCGCGGTGACCGGAGATCCCAGGGCCCTCTCGACGAACTCCAAGTGGGCGATGCCGGGGAGAATGGGGTGGCCGGGGAAGTGGCCGGCGAACAGGGGGCTGTCCGCCGGCACCTCGATCTCATCCTTCGCCATCGTGCTCCAGCCGGTAGATCCAGCGGCCGGGGCGAATCTCCTGGCGCTTCAGACGGAACCGGCGGCCGAGACGGGGGGAGGACCGCCATCCCGCCCTGTCCGGCTTGACCGTCTCGTAGCCGTCTGGGCCCAGAGCTCGGATTTCGAAGAAGATCGCCTTCTTCCGGACATCCACCAGCCAGAGCTCGGGGATTCCCGCCGCTGCGTACAGAGGTGGAAGGCGGACGAGGTCCTTGCGCTCCGAGCTGTTGCTGACGACCTCGACGACCACGTCCGGCGCCCCCTCCATCTCGATGTAGCGGTCGGGCTCCCCGCTGGCGGCCGGAATGTACTTCACCCGGCCGCTGTCGAGGGTCTCCCAGAAGACCGCGACCACATCGGGCTCGACCGAGAGATCGGCCCCGGGATTGGAGATCCGGGCGCGGTCGGTGTAGACCTCCCCCAGCCCCGCTTCGACCACCAGCCGGTCCAGGAGGGCCGCAATCCTGGACTTCACCGTGCCGTGTTTGTGCAGATCCTCGGGGCTCATGTCCACCTCGAGGTCGCCGGCCAGGAAGTCGATCCGTCCGTTCTCTGGGAAGTCGGGCGAGACGGCCCAGGCCCGGAAACCGGCGAGATCCCGGGTCGCCTGGCGGGGGATATGAACGCTTTCTTCGCAGAAATTCCACATGGAAAGGTCCTCCGGCTCGTCTTCACGCTAGCACACCTCCCGGCAGCGTGGCCGCGAAAAGATCGGGGAAGCGGCGGGGGAGGAACGAGCAGCCGAGAAAGATGCTCCAGGCCCGGCGCAGCGGCTCGTCGTCCGCCTCGACCAGGAGCTCGGCCAGGCGGGCCAGGAGGGGATCGACCGCCTCGGCGGAGCGGCTGCGCTCGAAGTCGCAGAGGAGAGCGACCAGGTTTCCCTCTCCGGCGCCGCGCGGGACGGGGTTGGCGGTCACGTCGAGCACCAGGTAGCGGGTCGAGGGGACGTGGCGCTGGAGGGCGGGGACGAGCGGCAGGAACAGCTCGCGGGCGTCGAGCGGCGCGGTCCAGCGGGTCTCGCCGTTGTAGAGCACCACCGGGAGCACGGCGGGGAGGCGCGCCGAGATCCCCCGGCGGCGGCGCAGCAGGGCGTGGTAGAGCAGGCCGCGGTCGAGCTCCAGGCGCAGGGCGGTGAAGGGGTCGGGCTCCCCCTGCGGCTTGAGCAGCAGGTAGACCCAGTCCGAGCCCCCCTGCCAGCGCAGGCGCCAGATCAGGGGGCTCTCCGGCCGGTCCGGGTGGGACCCGCCGTCCCGGCGCTCCAGGGTGGCGGGGTCGAGCCAGCCGATCCACTCCTCCGGCAGGAAGCCGCGCAGGAGGTCCTGGACCATCCGGGGTTGGGAAAAAAGAAGGGCGTAACCGGTGTCTTGTCTTTCGTCCATGGGCATCTTTTCTTCCTCCTGCCCACAGAAGACGGAAAAAAGGGGTCAAAACTTATTCGCCCTAGAAGTACTAGGGCCAAATGAGCACTCCGGAGGGGGTCGCGCTTCAGGGGAAGCTTAAAAAAGGGACACCGCCGAGCCATCCGGCAACCGGAGCGCGGGCTGGGTCCGGCGCAGGGTGGCGCCGAAGAGGCGGCTCTCCGCCGCGCCCAGCAACGGCAGCCGCCGGCCGGCCGGCGCCGGGCCGGAGGGGGAGGGGAGGACCTGGGCCCACACCTCCCGGCGGAGGCGCCGCCGGAGGTGGATGGGGTCGAGCCCGTACCAGCCCGCCGCGGGCTCGACCAGGCGCGCCCCCCTCTCCCCGCCGATCCGGCGCAGCCGCTCGTCGAGCTCCC
>JAICSG010000200.1 GCA_025937035.1 Thermoanaerobaculia bacterium
ATCCGTGGTGGTCGCCTGCATCACAGAGGGGTCGAGCCGGCTGACGCGGCGCAGGATCTCGAACAGGAAGCTTCTCTCGTCCTTGGTGGTGAAGCGGGAAACGAACTCATTGATCAACATGATTGGATCCCTCCCGTAAAATTGTTTGATTGGTTGTGAGGGGCGCTGGAAGAGAGGAGGCCGGAGGCCCGCGCGCCGGGAGGTACCGTGGAGCGGCGAGGCCCGTAAAGGGAAAACGCCCGGACGGGCCGGACGTGGGGAGCGAATTCGCAGGGAGACTCTCGGTCGGCTGGAGCTGCCGGCTGGATTTTTCCATCATGCTCAACGTGATGCGGCAGAACGTGAGCATACCGAGAACCTCGCTTCTCCGGCGAAAGGGCCGGATTCAAAAGCTATAGTGCTACTACGACACGAAAACGCCCCCACTCCCTCGAAAATTTCTCAACAGGCCACCAGCGCCATGGGGTCCTCGACCCCGACCTTTTCGAGCAGCCGGTACAACGGCCGCATGTGGACCTCGAGAAGATGCTCGATCGGCTCCGGATCGCGCAGCGGAATCCGGGCGAGCCCTTCCCGCGCCTCTCGCGCCAGCTCGATCAGCTTGAGCGTGCAGTAGCTGACCGCGCCGCAGCGGAAGAGGATCTTCTGGGCCTCGGCGAGCGCCCCGGGCTCGTCCACCCGCTCGACCAGGCGGATGAATTCCTCCCGCTCCGGGTGCGCGACGGTCATCGCGAACAGCAGCGGCAGGCAGTTGGAGGCGCGTTTCCAGTCGGCGCGCGCCGGCGTCTCCAGAGCGTCCGTGATGTCGTCGCTGACCTGGATGAAGCGGCCGAGGACGCCGCCGACCTCCGCGAGCTGATCCGCGATGGAAACCGGCGCGCCGCCGAGCAGAGCGCCCATGCGCAGGGCCTCGCGGAAGAGCGGCGGCGTCTTGGTCCCCACCACCCGCCAGTACTCCTCCTCGCTGGTCAGATTCCGGGAGTCCAGGTCCTGCCCCAGGCAGGTGGCGAGCGACATCTGCGCGAAGCTCGACTGCAGGGCCGCGCGGACCGCCGCGGAGGCCTCGGCCTCCTCGATCAGGCGGTGCCCGGCGGCCTGGAACGCCAGCGCCAGGTTCGCCGTCCGCCCCACGCCGAGATAGCGGAAATCGCCGCACGGCTCGTCGTCCAGCATGTCGTCCACCAGATGGATGCTGATCAGCGAGCAGAGGAGGGCCGACGAGGCGGGGAGCACGTCCGCCTCCCGCCCGCCCACCGCGCGGCAGGCGGCGACCGGGTGCTCCCAGACGGAGAGCGACTCCCGGTGCACCACGCGATCGATCAGCTTGAGCATCTGAGGCCAGGCGGAGACGGCCGGAAGATTCCGTACTCTGTTTTTGATCTCATCGAATCGCATTCGTAAAGCTCCATTCCCCCAAATCTTCAGATCAGGACTTCAGATCGGGCCCCCCGAGGGCAACGCGCCTCCGGGAGGCCTCTTTACTGCTGGAGATCAGCGCGAAATCCTTTTGCAGATTTCGCGCCAATCGGAACCGTCAGCTACACGGCTTACGCCGCCAGGTTGGCGGTGTTGGCTTGCAGAGACGGCCAGGCCGCCCATTCCGTGGTGACGACATCGGGATCCTCGGTGATGCTCTTCGGATTGTCGACCTGGCTGAGGCTGCGGAGGGCCTGGAACAGACGGCTCTCCTCGGTGGCGGACGTAAGCTTGGAATAGAAGTCATGGATCTGCATTGGCGTAGCTCTCCCCAGCAGGGCTCTGAGGCCCCCTGGTTTCAAAAGAAGTTAATGTTGAATACGACTAACGGGTACGGCGAGCCCGACGGTGTCAGAACCGTCAGGTGAGGCAGGCTGGCATGTCAAGTCCCCCCATCAAGTAATTGAAGATAACAACATGACGGAAACGCAGGGCGTGCGCACGTCCGGCGTCATAGTGCCACAAGTGTCAGAGAACCGTGACAGCCCAGCGGAAAAAAATATTGGGAAAGCCCTGCGATCAGGAAGCGGACGGCGCGGCGCCGAGCGGCTCGAGCACGCTCAGGCGATCGGCGGCATCTCCACCCTTCAGAATTTGTGCGAGCTCCCGGCCGGGCAGGGGCCGCTGAAAGAAATAACCCTGCGCATAATCGATTCCAAGCAAACGCAGGACCTCGGCGTCCTCGGCCGTCTCGACGGCCTCCATGACGGTCGCGGTGCCGGCGCGCGCGGCCATCTCCGCCGTGCTCTGAACGATGATCTGCTTGAACGGATCGTGGGCCAGGCCGCGGCAGAAGGTGCCGGAGATCTTCAGGAAGTCCGGATGGAGATCCTGGAAAAGGTTTAGATTCGAGGAGCCCTCTCCGAAATCGTCGAGCGCGATGCGGAAGCCCCGCTCGCGCAGCCGCTGTAAGGTGGCCGCGAAGGCGCTCGGATTCACGATGGTCTGCTGCTCCGTGAGCTCCAGGGCGATGTCCTTCTCCTGGAGGCCCGCCGCGCGCACCGCGTCGCAGAGCCTGGACGCGAAATCGGGATTGGTGAGCGACCGCGGCTGGACGTTGAGGAAGGTGGTCACCGTGTTCCCCAGATGGATCACCTCGGAGAACGCGGCGCGGATGCAGATCATGTCCGCCTCGAAGAGGAGCTCCTTCTGGGCCGCGTAGGCGAGGAAGACCGCCGGGCTGCCCAGCACCGAGTGGCTCGGCCCCCGGGCCAGGCTCTCGACGCCGAACACCTCGAAACGGGGCGAGGCGTCCTGGAGCTTGACCACCGGCTGGAGCACGGCGCGGATCGGGTTGGCCGCCATGAAGTCCTCGAGCAGCTCGATCTGCTGGACCTCCCCCTCCCCTTCGAGCGGCGCTCCGGGAGCGAGGCGCGCCGCGCGGCGGTCGAGCAGATAGCCGCGCAGCCGCGTCAGCCCCTCGGACTTCTCCAGCACCGCGGTCACCCCCAGGACGGAGCAGAGATCGCGCACCGCCTGGTCGACGTAGCCGCTCAGCACGTAGACCGCCGTGTCGGGGAAGTTGGCGGTGACGAAGCGCACCAGCCGCATGCCGTCGAGACCGCCGAGCTGGGACACCGAGAGGTCGGTGATCACCACGTCGAAGCGGAAGCAGCGCAGGAGGGCCTCCGCCGCCTCGATCTCCATGCAGGTGGTCAGCTCGATCCCGGGCAGCCTCAGGCAGGCTGCCAGCGTGTCGACCACGATCGACTCATCGTCGAGAATCAGAACCCGAAGCACGGCGTCAGTATCGTCCCGTCCGGAGGCGGGGCTCCGCGCCATGCGCCCCCGCATTCATCAAAAACATCCGATGTGGCCAAAGAAGATTGGTCTGCTGGGGAGGGTACCGTGCGTCTCCCCGGAAAGTCAACCGCCACCCCGCTCGAAGAGCATGCCGGCGTCGTCCTCCCGGGTGAGCGTGTAGTACCGCCGCAGGCGTTCGCCCAGCTCGTGCCCCAGCGGCATCCGCCAGACGTAGAGGGCGTCCACCTGATCGCGGCTCACCCTGACGCGGTAGGAGCCGGGGGCCGACAACGCGTCCGTCAGGTCGGGGATGCTCACCGACTCGCGGAAGCGCACCGGGAAGAAATCGATCTTGGCCTCGTAGTTGTCCCAGTCGACCAGCCCCTTCTCGAGGGCCACGTAGCCGGTGGCGTGGGAGAGGACGTCGGTCGGCCAGACGCGCTCGAAGAGGAGCGTCAGCTCGCGGCTGTTGGGGGCGACGGGCGCAAGGCCCGCCAGGAAGCCGTCCACCCGCGCGCCCAGCGCCCGGTAGCCGTGGATCAGGTAGCCGAGATTGCCCAGGGCCACCAGGGCCAGCCCGCCGGCGGCCACGGCCGCCCCCCGCCGCCCCAGTCGGGGGGAGAGCCCGGGGAGCAGGATCAGGTAGGGATAAAGGCTCAGCCGGTTCTTGAGCAGCCACCCGCCGGCCGCCCCCTCGGGGCTGACGAAGTAGAAGACCGTGAAGAGCAGGGCCAGGAGGAGAAAGGCGCTCTCGGGCCGCCACAGCCCGCCGCGCCAGAGCGTGACGAGCAGGAGGAGCAGGAAGAGGAGGGCCAGGGGGACCGTCAGCCAGAGCTGATTCACGTGCAGTGTGACCAGCGCCTCCAGACGGACGAGGAACCGCGCCATCTGCGCAAGGGACCAGGTCGACGGCATCCGCCGGCCCCGCTGCATGGCGAAAAACCAGAGCGGCAGGATGGCCTGGGGGAGGAGGACCGCCACGTGGAGCAGGTGGCGCCGCCAGGTCTCCCGCCGCAGGGTGGCCAGCCAGAGCACGGCGATCGCGATCAGCGCCAGCCCCAGGGAGAGGATGTGCGAGAAGTAGCAGAGCCAGAGGAGCAGGTTGATCCCCACCACGAAGCGGAGGCCGCCGGGCCGGTCGCGGTGGCGCCACCAGAAGCCGACGCCGAGCAGGAAGAAGGCGACGCTGATCGCGAAGTTGTAGAAGCCGAACTGGAAGAGCTGGTGGCAGACGAACGGAAAGGCCAGGAAGGCGAGCCAGCGCTCCTCCGGCCGCACGGCGCCGACGAGATACCAGGCGCCGGCCAGGAAGAGCAGCGCGTACCCGCTCACCAGGAGCTTCTCCGCCACCACCGGCGGCACGGCGAGCATGAGGAGGGCCATCACCCCATGGCTCATCCAGTTCGGGTAGGGCCGGGCGTTGATCTCGTAGTACTGGTGGAACAGGGGGTAGCGCTCCACGTTCCCGTACTGCCGGAGGATCCAGGCGTTGTAGGTATGGCAGGGGCCGTCCACCGTGGGGACGTGGCGCACCACCCAGAACGGCAGCACGTAGAGCAGGGCGAGCCCGAAGAAGAGCACCCGCAGCCGGCGGCCCCCTCCCTTCTCCAGGATCACGGCAGCCGCTTCCAGAGCACGCCGCCGTTCGCTTCGGCGACCGGCTGGTAGAAGCGCTCCAGCCGGCCCTGGAACGGATGCTGAGGGCTCATCCGCCAGGTGTAGACGTATTCGGCGCGGCGGAGCCACTGCCGCACGCGGATGCGGCCCGGCCGCCCCTCGATGTCGGCGATCGGCGGCCAGGGCACCCCGTCGGCGAATTGCAGGGGGAAGTAAGGCGTGGCCGCCTCGTAGTTGTCCCAGTCGATCAGCCCCTTCTCCAGCGCCGCGTAGCTCATGGCGTGGCCCAGGATATCCAATCTGGAGCCGTGAGGCCGGTGGGCGAAGCTCACCGGCAGGACGCGGGAGCCCGGCTCGACCGTGGCGAGGCCGGCCAGATACCCCGCCATGTCGCCGCTCAGCCGCCCGTACCAGCGGATCACGAAGGCGAGGTTGAGCAACGCCACCAGGGCCAGCCCCGCGGCGGCGATCCGCCGGGCCCGGTGGCTTGAAGCCGGCGCCAGCCAGGGGATCAGGATCAGCCAGGGGTAGAGGCTGAGCCGGTTCTTGAGCAGCGACCCTCCGGCCATCCCCTCCGGGCTGACGAAGTAGAGGAGGATGAAGAAGGCGGCGAGCAGCGGGAAGGCGTGCTCCGGCCGCCAGGGCCGCAGCCTCTCGCGGCTGAGCGTCAGGACCAGGAGAGCGAGGAAGATCAGCGCCAGGAGACCGGCCACCCAGTCCTGGTGCCCTCCGAAGGGGGAGAGCGCCTTGAGGCTGGCGAAATAGCTCACCAGCCGTGAGACCGCCCAGTACGAAGCGATCGAATTTCCACCCTGCCGGACGAAGTACCAGATCGGCAGGAACCCCTGGGGGGCGAGGACCGGCACGTGCAGCAGGTGCCGCCGCCAGCCATCGCGGCTCAACGTGGCCAGCCAGAGGACGGCGATCGCCAGCAGCGACAGCCCGAAGGAGAGGATGTGCGAGAAGTAGCACAGGACGAGGAGCAGGTTGATCCCCACCCCGTAGACGGGGGAGCCGGGCCGGTCGCGGTACCGCCACCAGAAGCCCACGATGAAGAGGAACAGCCCCAGGCTGATCGAGAAGTTGTAGAACCCGTACTGGAAGAGCTGATGGAAGACGAAAGGGACGGCCAGAAGGGCCAGCCAGCGGTTGCCGGGCCGCACCGATCCCGCCAGGTACCAGGCCCCGGCGAGCAGCGTCAGGGCACAGGCGCTGACCAGGATCTTCTCCGCCACCAGCGGCGGCACGGCGAGCATCAGCAGGGCCAGGAGGGCATGGCCGATCCAGTTCGGATAGGGCTCGGCGTTGATCTTGTAGTACTGCCCGAAGAGGGGATAGCGCGGATCGTCGTGGTGCAGGAGGACCCAGGCGTTGTAGGTGTGGCAGGGCCCGTCCACGGTGGGTAGGTAGTGGACGGTCCAGAAGGGGACCAGGGAGAGCAGGGCGAGGGTGACGTAGAGGGCGAGCAGCCAGCGCTCTTCCCTGGACGATTCGGCCGTGGGCTCCATTGCCCGCTAAGTTTCTTCGATCCGAAAACGTTTTCCAACCCGGCGGTACGCCTCCCGGAAGGGGATACCCTCGGCCAGCACCAGGGCGTAGGCCTCCTCGGCGGCGTGGAGGCCCGGATCGAGGCGGACGCGCTCGGGGTGGAACCGCACGCCTGGGAGGGCGGCGGCGAGGATGGCGAGCGTGTCCAGCGCCAGGTCGATCCCCCGGAAGAGCGGGCCTTTAAGGAGCTGGAGATCGCGGTGATAGCCGGAGGTCAGCTTGGCGGGGACCGCGAGCGCCTCCGCGAGGCACCCTTCCGCCGTGGCGGTCCGGCCGCGCACCAGCTCGAAGACGTCCGGGTTCCGCTTCTGCGGCATGATCGAGGAGCCGGTGGTCATCGCCGACGGCAGGCTCACGAAGCCGAATTCGGAGGTGGCGAAGAGGACGAGGTCGGCCGCCAGCCGCCCCAGGTCCTGCATCAGCAGGGTGATCTCGAAGAGGACCTGCGCCTCCGCCTTCCCCCGCGAGAGCTGGACGGCCGTCACCGGCTCGTGGGTCGCCGCGAAGCCGAGGCTCCTCCGGGTCGATTCCCGATCGATCGGCAGGAGGGGGACGCCATAGCCCGCCGCCGACCCCAGAGGGTTCTTCTCGATCCGGCGGGCGCAGGCCTCGATCCCCTCCGCGTCGTCGCGCAGCTCGGCCGCGAATCCGCCGGCCCAGAGGGGGACGGAGCTCGG
>JAICSG010000747.1 GCA_025937035.1 Thermoanaerobaculia bacterium
AGCGGACGGCGCCGGTGACCGGGTAGATCCGGCTGCTGGAGAGCCCCGGATTGGTGCGGGCGTGGGCGGCTACCAGATCGATGAGGAGGAGGGCCGGTATCAATGGCCAGACGGTCCACCGCCGCTCGGAGGACAGCAGGAGCGAGGCCGCGAGGAGGATCATCAGCAGGGCGATCCAGGCCGTCCAGGCCGCCTCGGTGCTGGCGAGGCCGTGCTCGCGGATGCCGCCCCCCAGCCAGATCCAGGCCGCGGCCAGGAGGGCCAGCACACCCCCCGCGCCAGAGAGCAGGCCGCGCCCCTTGCCGGCCAGCCAGCGGTCGCAGCCGGCGGCGGCGAGGAGGGCGAGGCCCAGCTCGAAGCCAAACTTCATGTAGTGGTGGAGCCCCCGGCTGATCAGGGGGAGGGCGACCAGCACCCGCCGCAGGCCGAAGAGCTGGTAGGCACCGGCGAGGGCGAAGAGGGTCATGACGGCCACCCCCAGCCAGCGGCGGTCCCTGCGGGCGGCGGCGAGGCCGGCGGCGGCCAGCGGAAGGGTGAGGGCGCCGGCGTAGATCGCCGTGGCGGCGAAGTTGAACGGCCCCCACCAGGTGCCGTCCGCGGGGTTGCCGAAGAGGTCCGGCAGGATCAGCCGCAGCAGGAGGGGACCCCGGATGGCGAACGGCACCGGCTGGGAGACATCGGGGTGCAGCCACTTCCCCGTGCCGGTCAGGGTCAGATAGAGCGGCAGGATCTGGACGGCGGAGATCGCCGCCGCCACCGTCCAGCCGGCCAGGAACCGGGCCCACGCCGCCAGCGGCCGGGCGCTCCCCCGCGCCAGCAGGTAGACCCCGGCGAGCAGGGCTGTAAAAACGGGGGTCTCCGGGTGGCCGCCGAGCATCTGCAGCCCGCCCGCGAAGGCCAGGGCCGGCCAGCCTCCCTTCCCGTTCGCCAGCCGCTCCACCGCCAGGAGCACCCAGGGGACCAGGGCGTGGGTGTTGGCCATGGGGAAGAGAAGGAAGCTGGTGATCATCCCCGAGAGGGGGAAGACCAGCGCCGCGAGCAGGGCCGCCGGACGGCTGGCGCCCAGCTCGCGGGCCAGGCTCCAGGCGCCGCAGCCGCCGATCACGATGCGCAGCCAGGGGAGAAGGACCCAGCCGAGCCGCAGCGGCAGCAGGGCGAAGAAGAGGTGGAGGGGGAAGAGCGGGGCCCCCGAGCCGTTGCTCCAGTAGGGCTCACCCGAGAACTGGTGAGGGTCCCAGAACGGCAGCCGGCCGGCGCGCATCTCGTGGCGCAGGAAGAGGAGCCAGGGCTCGACCTGACAGGTGACGTCGCGAAGATTGGGGTTCCCCGTGGCCGGACTGACCGCATCGGGGATCCCCTGCCACGGAATTTGCATGGCCAGGGTGGCGGCGGGGCTCGGGACGCCGTCCGGGAGACGTAACGCCGGCCAGAGCAGGGCGATGCCGGCGAGCCCGCAGGCGGCCCAGGGGATGCCGATCTCCCGCCGATTCAACAGCAGCAGTCCGGCGAGCGTAAGAAGAGCAAGGATCGCGAGCACGGGATTCACGCGGACGATTCCAAAGAGTAGACTAACCTTTACCCCAGGGGGACATGTTCATGCTTCCCGTACAAACTCCTTCCCTCAGCAGCACGCCCGAGACCCTTGAGCGCCCCGCCTGCCCGCTCTGCAAGAGCGAGGAGCGCCGCGAGAAGATCTTCGAGTTTCCGCCCTACGCCGTGGCGCGCTGCGAGAGCTGCGGTCTCTGGTATCTCTGCCCCCGCCTCACCGAATCTCTGATGCTCGCCAGCTACGAGAACGACAACTACTTCGAGGGGGGCGAGGGGGGCTACTCCAGCTACCAGGCGCAGGAGGCCACCCTGCGGCCCACCTTCCAGCGCTTCCTCCGCGAGATCGCCCGCCGCGGCATGACCGGCGGCAAGCTCCTCGAGGTGGGGTGCGCCTACGGCTTCTTCCTCGAAGAGGCGAAGGACTATTTCAGCCACCGCACGGGCACCGACTACTCGACCGGCGCGCTGGAGAAAGCCCGCGGTCGGGCCGACCGCCTCATCCTGGGCGGCACCGAGCAGATCCCGCTCGGCGAGACCTTCGACTGCATCGCCTGTATTCACGTCATCGAGCACATCTACGACCCGGTCGCCTTCCTGCGCTCGCTCACCAAGCACCTGCGGCCTGGCGGCTGGCTGCTGCTCGCCACCCCCGACATGGGCGGGTTCTGGCGCCCCCTGATGCGCCGCCGCTGGCCGTTCTTCAAAATCCCCGAGCACGTCACCTACTTCGACCAGAAGACCCTGGGCGCGCTGCTCACCCACGCCGGCCTCGACGCCGTGCAGCCCCTCCCCTACTCCAGCGCCTTCTCCCTGGAGCTGATCGGCGAGAAGCTCGGCCGTCACCTCCCCGAGGCCTGGAAGGGCCGCCAGCTCTGGCTTCCGGCGACCACCATCGCCGCCGCCGGCCAGCAGCCGTTTCAGGCGAGATCGTAGTCGCCCATCGCGTAGTAAAACCCCCGCGCCGCTTCGGCGGGATCGGTCCCTCCGGTCCCGCCGCGGCAGCCGATGAACCGCCGCTCGCCCATGGCCCGGAGACCGAGCCGGGCTAGAGTTTCCTCCAGCCCGAGCCCGGGGGGCGGCGGCCAGAAGCGCCAGCGCCGCAGCCCCGCGGCGCGCAGATCGGCGGCCACGGCGAGCAGCGAAGCGTACCACTCCTCTCCCGCCGCCGGCAGCCAGAGCTCCGCGCCCCAGGCCTCCTCGCCCACGAAGGCGAAGACGGCGAGCCCCTCGGCGCCCCGGGAGGCCAGCCGGTAAAAACGGTAGTAACGGTGGGGCCGGGCATAGTAGCGCCAGTTGAGGAAGGCGGCCGAGCGGCGCACCCCCTCGACCCCGCAGGCCTCCCAGGCCGCCTCGGCCCAGTCGCCGGCCAAGTCTCCAATGCCGGGGAGGACGCCCGGAGACGCTTCCGGGATGTC
>JAICSG010000796.1 GCA_025937035.1 Thermoanaerobaculia bacterium
ACACGGGGTACATCTCCGCCTACGAGCGCACCCTCTTCCGGTTCCTCCACGACCTCTACTGGCGGATCGAGTACGCGGGTCTGGAGAACGTGCCGCGGGAGGGGGGGGCGGTGCTCACCGGGGTCCACCGGGGGTTCATGCCCTGGGACGGGGTGATGGCCCTGGTGGGGGTGCGCCGGGCCACCGGGCGCATCCCCCGCTTCCTGATCCACCCCTGCCTGATCAAGCCGCCGTTCCTGGCCAACTACATGACCAAGCTCGGCGGCATCGTGGCCTGCCAGGACAACGCCGACTGGGTGCTGGGGCGCGGCGACCTCCTCGGCATGTTCCCCGAGGGGATCCACGGCGCCTTCACGCCCTACAAGAGCGCCTACAAGCTGGGCAAGTTCGGCCGCGACGAGTACGTGAAGATGGCCCTGCGCAACGGCGTCCCCCTGGTACCTTTCGTCACCGTGGGGAGCGCCGAGATCTACCCGATCCTGGGCCGGCTGGACTGGAAATGGGTCAAGCGGGCCACCGAGTGGCTCTACCTGCCGCTGGCCCCCAACTTCCCCTTCCCCGGCCTGCCGCTCCCCTCGAAGTGGCACACCCGCTTCCTGGAGCCGGTCCACGTCCAGGAGCAGTATGGCCCCGAGGCGGCGGACGATCCCGCGGTGGTGCGCGCCATCAGCCGCGAGGTGCGCTCGCGCATGCAGGCGGCGATCGACGAGATGCTGGCGCGGCGGAAGTCGATCTTCCGGGGCTCGATTTTCGGGGATAATAAGGAGAGCGGCGGCGGCGCCCGGAAGGAAGCGGCCTGAGCCGCCCGGCGGCCCTCTCTGGAAAGGATGTGCCGCTTGCGCGAGCTGACCCGGTCCATGATGAGCTTCACCTGGGGCCTGTCCGTGTTCGGCCTCGCGCAGGCGGGAAACCTCCTCTCCCCGGGCCGGGCTGTGGCCGCCCTCGATGAGGTGACCCGCAGCGCCAGGGAGCAGCTCGGCCCCCTCACCCGCCCGTTCTTCGATCTGGGGAACAACGTGCAGCGGAGCTTCGTCGATCTGACGTTCCGTGCCTTCGGCCTCTCCGGCTGCTCCTCCTGCTCCCGGAGCGGGCGGACGGCCCCGCGGCAGGCCCCGCGCCAGGGTAGCGGCTGGGGGCCCATGCCGCCGATCCCCGGGGCCTGACCGGGCCCGCTCCCACCCCTTCCGCAGCCCTCCCGCGCGGCGGTCCTCCCGCCGCGGTTTAGATCCCTTTTGGTCCCCGGCGTCATCTCCTTTCTTTTCTATAGGTTCCTATAATGCCGATGGAGGGATTGAGATTCTCGTCATGGCCATTTTCGCCAACGCGCGCCGCCTGACCCGAATCCTGCGCCTCGTCCTGTCCTACCTGCTTTTGCACCTTCTGGGACGGCGTCTGGAGAGCTGGCCGCGCCTCGTCCGCCGTCTGCCCGGAGCGGAGCTGCCGGGTCCGGAACGGCTGCGCCAGCTCTTCGAGGACCTCGGCGGCACCTTCGTCAAGTTCGGCCAGATGCTGGCCCTGCAGCCCGACATCCTCTCCCCGGAGTATTGCAACGCCCTGTTCAACCTCCTCGACCGCGTCGAGCCCTTCCCCTACGAGGACGCGCGGCGGATCGTGACCGAGGAGCTGGGGCGGCCTCCCGAGGAGATCTTCGACTCGTTCGACCCCCGGCCCCTCGCCACCGCCTCGGTGGGGCAGGTCTACGTGGCCTATCTGAAGGGCCGGAAGGTGGCGGTCAAGGTGCAGCGGCCGCGGGTGCAGGTGGAGTTCGCGGGCGACCTGCGCCTGATGGCGGCCACCATGGCGGCGATCCGCTGGCTGCGCCTCAAGCCCCTCTACTGGATGCTGGAGCCGATGACCGAGTTCGTCGGCTGGACGCGGGAGGAGATGGACTACCGCCACGAGGCCCGCTACTCGGAGCGCCTGCGCGCGTTCTCCGAGGGCAGCACCATCCAGTACGTCCCGCAGGTCTACACCGAATACACCACCCGCCGTACCCTGGTGGTGGAGTTCCTCGAAGGGGTGACCCTGCTGGAGGTCCTGCGCGCCCGCGAGCGGGGGGACGAGGTGCTGCCGCGGCGGCTCAAGGCCATGGGGTACGACGGCCGGCGCTTCGCGGCCAACGTCATCGACAACTTCCTCGGCGACGCGTTCCGCCACGGGCTCTACCACGCCGACCTCCATCCGGCGAACCTGATGATCCTGCCCGACAACGTGGTGGGCTACATCGACTTCGGGATCACCGGGGTCCTCAGCCCCTACTCGCGGCGCCACCTGATGATCATGACCCTGGCCCTCGCCCAGGGGGACATGGAGACGCTCTCCAGCCAGTTCCTCAAGCTCTCGGTCTTCGGGCGCGGCTCGGACGTCGAGGGCTTCCGGACCGGCCTCGTGGAGCTGTCCCGCGACTGGTACGACTCCGAGGGGGGGCACAAGCGCCTGCGGGTCAACTTCACCCGCGTGATGACCGACATGCTCCAGCTCTCGCGGCGCACCGAGGTCATGCCCGAGCGCGACATCGTCAAGTACATCCGCTCGGCCATCGCCATCGACGGCCTGAACCTGCGCTTCGAGCCGGACTTCCACGTCGGCCGCTACCTGGAGCAGGAGTGCGGCCGCTTCCTCCAGTGGCAGCAGGTGCAGAGCGCCCTCTCCGACGACAACCTGCTCGCCTGGTCGGGGCTGGGACCCCGGCTGCTCACCGAAGCCCCCACGCGCGCCTTCGGCCTCTTCGACCGCCTGGTGCGCGGCGAGCTGGCGGTGCGGGCCGATCTGGGCGGCGA
>JAICSG010000779.1 GCA_025937035.1 Thermoanaerobaculia bacterium
TGACGGCCCACCAATGCTGTTCCTCCCCTCGCAAACCGGGCCCGCTACGGGCACGGCAAAACCGAATCCACCACGGTCTGCGTGGCCTCTCCACTGAATTTCGGCGGCGGCGGGTTGCCGTCCGCGGAGAGGCTCATGCAGCCGGTGGCGTAGTCCGCCCAGCCCCAGATCGCGGGCTTCAGGGCATTGGGCATCCCGCAGGGGAATTCGCCACGTGTCCGCCGGGGTAGCGGTCCACCACCAGTTGGGAGCACAGCTTGGGAGGGTCCTTCAGCAACGACGGGAATCCCAGGCCGTGATCGGCGGCGGAGCGGACCAGCGCCGCGCCGGCCCGGTCGAGGGCGCACGGGTCGAGGACCCAGAAATTCCTCGGGAGCCTCCAGGGCACGCCGGAGGCGCTCCCGCTCTTGATGAGCTGGTAGATGACGTTGCTCACCTGATCGGTCATCGGGTCCTGGGGATAGGGCTCCCCCGGCCGCGCGTCCGGGGCGCTCTCCGGGCAGGGGTCCGGGAAGAGTGTGGGAGACCCGGACCAGCGGGCCCCCGGCAGCAGCACCTTCCACTTCTGGGGCCCGCCCAGGATCTCCCCCAGCGCGCTGAGCTCCTGATGCCACTGAATCCAGCCGAGGACCCGCTGCTCCAGGCCCGGGTCCTTGAGCCAGGGGACCTGGCCCTGGGCGATCGCCCAACTGGTGATCCGCAGGCTGGCGATCGCCCGCCACCAGATGGGGCCGTGGCTCGGCGTCAGCGCCTCGTCCGCCACGCCGACGCACTGGTGGCCGGTGTTCCTCATCTGGGCGTTGAAGAAGAGCTCCGCCGACTTGTAGACCGCCGGTGCCTTGGCCCGGTCGGGATGGACGAAGAAGTAGTAGGCGATCTGGTTGGCGAGCCGCTCCGCCTTCTGGTTCGGCGTGCCCCCCGTGCCGGTGAGCACCTGCGGAAAGGGGAGCTGGCAGTCGAAGGGGGTCAGGTCCTTGCAGTCGAAGGTGTCTTTGACGGGGACGCACTTCGTCAGATCCGGCAGCGGGTGCTGGAGATGGAAGTAGGCCGTGTTCCGCCCCAGCAGGAAGTTGAGCTGAGCCATCCGGATCTCCTTTCAGCCGGCGACCTGACGGATGGCCGCGCGCAGGGTATCGAGATCCACCGGCTTGGTGAGGTGGCGGGCGAAGCCGGCCTCACGGCTGCGGCGGACGTCCTCCTCCATACCATATCCAGAGAGGGCGATCCCCTTCCAGCCGTAGAGGCGGATCAGCTCGCGCATCAGGTCCTGGCCGGAGCCGTCGGGGAGCCCCAGGTCGCTCACCACGAGATCGATCCGGTCGCGGACAGTCTCGGCGACGGCCAGGGCCGAGGCCACGGAGCCCGCCAGGGTGACCTCGTGCCCCATCAGCTCCAGCAGGTCGGCCATGGCCCGGGCGGTGTCCTCGTGGTCCTCGACCAGGAGGATGCGCAACGCCCGGTCGGGCTTCACCGAGACCGCGGGAACACCGGGCCGGGAGAGCCAGATGCCGGTCTCGTCCAGATCTTCCTGAACGCCGCCGAGCGGCAGGCGGACGGTGAACGTGGCGCCGCGGCCCCGCCCCTCGCTCGTCGCCTGAAGCCGCCCGCCGTGGAGGTCGACGATGGCCCGGCTGACCGCGAGCCCCAGCCCCAGGCCGCCGAACTTGCGGGTGATCCGCCGGCCGGTCTGCTCGAAGGCCTCGAAGATGCGCGGCAGCACGTCGGTCTCGATGCCGATGCCGGTGTCGCGGACCTCGATCACCAGCTCCCGCGAGCGGCCGTCGACGCGCGACCGCACGCTGACCGTGCCCCCCTCGGGAGTGAACTTCGCGGCGTTGCTCAGCAGGTTCCAGAGCACCTGGGTGAGCCGGGGGGGATCGGCCCAGACGTGGTGGTCCTCGGCCGCCAGCGCCACGTCCAGGCGCAGCTTCCGGACCTCCAGCTCCCCCCGCACGGTCGAGAGCGCGTGCTCGATCACCTCCCGGGCGTCGACCTCGCGGCGGTGGAGCTCCAGCTTGCCGCTGGCGATGCGGGTGAGGTCGAGCAGATCGTCGATCAGCCGCGCCTCCAGCTCGACGTTGCGCCGGAGGGTGGCGAGGTCCTCCCCATGACCGCTGAGCCCGCGGTCGGTCTCCAGGCGCGAGAGCACGGCGAGGACGGGGGTGAGCGGTGTGCGCAGCTCGTGGCTGAGGGTGGCCAGGAAGCGGTCCTTGGCCTCGTTGGCCGCCTGGGCCTCCCGGTGGGCCCTTTCGAGCTCCTCCCGGGCCCGCTGGCGGTCGCTGATGTCGATCGTGCTGCCGACCACGCGGACCGGTTTCCCCTCGGCGTCGCGGACGACCAGCCCCTTGTCCCAGGCATGGATCCAGTGGCCGTCGCGGTGCAGGGCCCGGTACTCGGTGCTGAAAGAGGCCCGGCCGCCCTCGATGGCCCCCCAGATTTCCCCGTTGACGCGCTCGACGTCCTCGGGGTGGATCCGTCCTTTCCACCAGTCGAGCTGGCCCGCGACCTCCTCCGGCCAGTAGCCCAGCAAGGGGAGGAGCCCCTGGGAGCGCTGGACGGCGTTGGTGGCAAGCGACCAGTCGAAGATCATGCCGTTGACCGCCTCGGTGGCGAGCCGGAAACGCTCCTCGCTCTCGCGCAGCGCCTCCTCGGCCCGCTTCATCTCGGTGATGTCGGCCGCCACACCTCCCACCAGCAGCCGGCCGCTGGCGTCGCGCACCGGGAACTTGAACACCAGGAAGTGGCCGAAGGTGCCGTCCGACCGTGGAGCGTCCTCGATCGTCTCCAGGGTGCCGTTGGTCTCGGCCACGGCGCGGACGTTGTCGTAGAAGGTCTGGGCGAA
>JAICSG010000516.1 GCA_025937035.1 Thermoanaerobaculia bacterium
AGATGGCGGGCGGGAGCTCCGGACAGCAGGACGCCGAGACCCGGAAGGTCTCCCGCGCTCCGGTGGTCACCATCATGGGCCACGTCGACCACGGCAAGACCTCGCTGCTCGATGCCATCCGGCAGTCGAAGCTGACCGAGGCCGAGTTCGGCGGCATCACCCAGCACATCGGCGCCTATCACGTGGAGGTCAACGGCCGGCAGATCGTCTTCGTCGACACCCCCGGCCACGAGGCGTTCACCATGATGCGCGCCCGTGGCGCCCGCATCACCGACATCGTGGTCCTGGTGGTGGCGGCCGACGACGGCGTGATGCCGCAGACCATCGAGGCGATCGATCACGCCCGCGCGGCCAAGGTGCCGATCGTGGTGGCGATCAACAAGATCGACAAGCCGAACGCCAACCTCGACCGCGTCAAGAAGGAGCTCTCCGACCGCGGCCTGATCGGCGAGGACTGGGGGGGCGACACGGTGATGGTGCCGATCTCGGCCCTCAAGCGGCAGGGCATCCAGGAGCTCCTGGAGATGCTCCTGCTGACCGCCGACATCCTGGATCTCAAGGCCAACCCGGACATCGCCGCCCAGGGCGCGGTGCTCGAAGCCCGCAAGGAGGTCGGCCGCGGCACCGTGGCCACCGTCCTGGTGCAGAACGGCACCCTCAAGGTGGGCGACGTCTTCGTCTCCGGCTCCGCCTGGGGACGGGTGCGCTCGATGAGCGACGACCTCGGGCACCGGGCGCAGCAGGCCGGCCCCTCGACCCCGGTCGAGGTCACCGGCTTCAACGACCTGCCCGACGCCGGCGACATGCTCCAGGTGGTGGAGGACGAGTCCAAGGCGCGCGGCATCGCCGAGTTCCGCGCCCAGGAGCAGCGCCGGCGGGGCCTCGCGCCCAGCCAGGCCCGAATGTCGCTCGACCAGCTCTTCACCCACATCCAGGAGGGGGAGGTCAAGGACCTCCCGGTCATCCTCAAGGCGGACGTGCAGGGGTCGGTCGAGGTGCTGCGCGAGGCGCTCGGCAAGGCGAGCACGGACAAGGTCAAGGTCACGGTCCTCCACTCGGGGATCGGCGCCATCTCCACCAACGACGTGCTGCTGGCCTCGGCCTCGAAGGCGATCATCATCGGCTTCAACGTCCGGCCCGAGCGCTCCGCCGTGGAGCTCGCGGAGAAGGAGGAGGTGGAGATCCGCCTCCACACCGTGATCTACGAGCTGATCGACGAGTTGCGCAAGGCGATGACGGGGCTGCTGGAGCCCACCTTCCGCGAGGTGGCCGCCGGCCGCGCCGAGGTACGCGACACGTTCAAGGTGCCGAAGGTGGGGACGGTCGCCGGCTGTCACGTGGTCGAGGGGGTGATCCCGCGCAGCGCCGCGGTGCGCCTGCTGCGCGACAACCGGGTGATCTACGAGGGGAAGATCTCCTCCCTGCGGCGCTTCAAGGACGACGTCTCCGAGGTGCGCACCGGCTTCGACTGCGGCATCGGCCTCGAGCGGTTCCAGGACGTCAAGCCCGGCGATTTCATCGAGGCGTACACCCGCGAAGAGGTGGCGCCGGTCCTGTAAACAGCCCGGCGGCGGGCCCGCAGTGCCGCCGCCTCCGGCGCGCCTCGCGCGCCCCTGCAATCAATGATCATTGGGATTTCCGTATTCGAGCTGCACCTCCCCGCGAGCCGCAGCCTCAAGGACAAGCGGCGGGTGGTCAAGTCGTTGATCGAGCGGGTGCACCAGAGGTTCCGCGTCTCCATCGCCGAGACCGATTTTAACGACCTGCTCCAGCGGGCGGAGATCGCGATCGCGGCGGTAGTGGCCGGCGGTGAGAGCGAGATGGAGAAATTGATGGACGAGGTCCGCGACATCGTGGAGAGCGACCCGGAGGTGTACCTCACCCGCTGGGACCCGCAGCTCCTGGAAGGGGAATCGTGAGCCGGCGGACCGACCGCGTCAGCGACGTGCTGCGGGCGGAGCTCTCGGACCTCCTGCTGCGGGAGGTGCACGATCCGCGGGTGAAGCTGGCCTCGGTGACGGCGGTCGAGGTGACCTCCGACCTCCGCCGGGCGGTGGTGAGGATCTCGGTCCTGGGCAGTGACGAGCAGCGGCAGGAGGCCATCGAGGGTCTCCGCCACGCCAAGGGGTTCCTGCGCACGGAGCTGGCCCATCGGCTCCGCCTGCGGGCGACTCCGGAGCTGATCTTCGAGCTCGACCGCGGGGCCGAGCACAGTCAACGGATCTCTGACATTCTGGAGGGCCTCCATGGGCGGGATGAAAGCTCCTGAGGACCTGCTGCGGCGCATACGGCAGGGCAACCGGTTCCTGCTGACCAGCCACATCAACCCGGACGGCGACGCCATCGGCTCCGAGCTCGGCCTCGCGCGCCTGCTGCGCGGCCTCGGCAAGGGGGCCGTGGTGTGGAACCGCGACAACACGCCGACGATCTACAAGCCGCTGCCCGGCAGCGAGCGCATCCACGTGGGCGAGGAGCCGCCGGCCGGCTTCCCCGACGTGTTCGACGCCATCATCGTGCTGGAGTGCCCGAGCCCCGACCGCACCGGTCTCGAGCAGCACCTGAGCGCCCGGCCGGTGATCAACATCGACCATCACCTGGGCAACCAGTGCTACGGCGCCATCAACTGGGTCGACTCCGCGGCCCCGGCCGTGGGCGAGATGGTCTACCGCCTCGCCCAGGGGCTCAAGGTGACGCTGGAGCCGGAGGTGGCGAGCTGCCTCTATCTGACCCTGGTGACCGACACCGGCGGCTTCCGCTTCTCCAACGCCACCGCCGTCGCCTTCGAGGCCGCGGCCTCCCTGGTGCGCGAGGGGGCCCACCCCGAGCAGGTGGCCCAGTGGCTCTACGAGAGCCAGCCGCTGGCGGTGGTCAAGCTGACCGGCGAGATGCTGCAGTCGCTCGAGACCCACGACGGCGGACGCATCGCCACCGGCCGGCTGACCCGCGAGATGTTCGACCGCGCCGGGGCCAAGCCGGGGGACTCCGAGGGGCTGATCGACCACCTGCGCTCGATCGCCGGGGTGGACGCGGTGGCGCTGATCCGCGAGCTCCCCGAGGGGGGGCACAAGGTCTCCCTGCGCAGCCGCGGCGAGGTGGACGTCGAGAAGATCGCCCGCCATCATGGCGGCGGGGGGCACCGCAACGCGGCCGGCTTCACCATCCAGGGGGACGGCGAGGAGGTCCGCCGCGAGGTGGCGTCGGAGTTGGGGGCGGCGCTCGGCTCATGACGGAGATGAAGGACGGCCTGCTGCTGCTCGACAAGGACCCCGGATTCACCTCGCACGACGCCGTGCAGAAGTCCCGGCGGGTCCTGCGCCAGAAGAAGATCGGCCATTGCGGCACCCTCGATCCGGACGCCACCGGCCTGCTCCTGCTGACCCTGGGGACGGCCACCCGGCTGACCCGCTTCCTGATCCGGGCGCCCAAGGTCTACGAGGGGGTGGTCCACTTCGGCGCCGCCACGGACACCTACGACGCCTCCGGCAAGGTGGTCTCCGAGGCTCCGGTGGAGGCGGTGGCGGCGCTCGGGATCGCCGCGGTGGCCGAGGCCATGGCCGGCTTCCAGGGGGAGATCCAGCAGCAGCCGCCCCCCTACTCCGCCAAGAAGGTCCAGGGGGTCAAGTACTACGAGCTGGCCCGCCGGGGGGAGGAGGTGCCGTCCGAGCCCAAGGAGGTCACCGTCTACGAATTCGCCCCCCTGGGGGAGATCGCGGACGGCCGCCTGCGCTTCCGCCTCTCCTGCTCCTCGGGCACCTACGCCCGCGGGCTGGCCCACGACCTGGGCGCCGCCCTGGGGGTGGGAGGGCATCTCGCCGAGCTGCGCCGCACCCGCATCGGCGGCTTCCGGGTGGAGGACGCGCTGCCGTTCTCCCGGCTGGAGGAGAAGGTGCAGGCGGACGAGGCGCTGGGCGCCGCCTGGATCCCGTTCGACCAGATCCCCCTCCCCTTCGGCGAGGTCACCGCCGACCCCCAGCAGGAGCACCGGATCAGCCACGGTCAGACCGTGCTGGTGCGCGAGC
>JAICSG010000959.1 GCA_025937035.1 Thermoanaerobaculia bacterium
ACGGTATTTGCCGGTGCGCACGGCGACTCCCAGCATGCCGGCGGCGCGGGCTCCGGCGACGTCGGATTCGAGGTCGTCTCCCACCACGGCGATGCGCTCCGGCGGGAGGCCGAGCTCGCGGGCGGCGGCTGCGAAGAAGGCCGGGCTCGGCTTGCCGACCAGGGTGGCCGTCTTGCCGCTGCCGTGCTCCAGGGCGGCCACGAAAGGGCCCCCGTCCAGGCTTAAGGACCCGCCGGTGTGCCAGTAGCGGTTGCGCTGGAGGGCCAGGAGGTCGGCGCCTTCCATCAGATTCCGGAACGCCTGGTTGAGGACGGGGAAGGTCCACCCCTCGCCGAGATCGCCCACCACCACGACCTCGGGCGCGTGGTCGACGATCTCCAATCCCGCGAACTCCTCGAAGGTGGCCTCGGCCAACAGGAGCTGAGCACGGCGGATTCCGCGGTCCCGCAGCCAGCGGGCCGCCGCGGCCGGAGCGGAGAGGATCTCCTCCGGCCTTGCGGGGATGCCCATCTCGCGCAGGCGCGCGGCGAGAGCGGCCCGGGGCCGGCGGGTGGTGTTGGTGGTGACGCGGAAGGGGAGGCCCCGGCGGCGCAGGGCCTCCATCGCCTCCGCGGCTACCGGGATCGCCCGCCCCTCTTGGTAGACGGTGCCGTCCAGATCGAAGAGGATGCCGCCGGCGCGGTCCGATCGGTCAGAGGGAGCCATCGGCGGCCAGCATACCGTTTCTCCTCGGTCAGGTCTTCCCTTCAGGGAATGTTTCAGGGGATGATGAAAGCAAGCCATGCCTTTTACCAAACATTTCGAGTCTCAGAGCCGCGAGCCCGAGATCTACCGCCTCTGGGAAGAGAGCGGAGCTTTCGGGGCCGATCCCGGCGAGGACAAGCCCCCCTTCACGATCTCCATGCCGCCTCCCAACGCGACGGGCACGCTCCATCTCGGGCACGCGATCATGCTCGTCCTCGAGGATCTGATGATCCGCTGGCGGCGCATGGCCGGAGACGCGGCGCTGTGGGTCCCGGGGACCGACCACGCCGCGATCGCCACCGAGAGCGTGGTGATCAAAAACCTGCGAAAGCAGGGGATCGCCGATCCCCGGGCCGAGCTGGGCCGCACGGAGCTGGTGCGCCGCATCGCCGAGTACGTCGCGCGGTCCCAGAGCACCATCCGCTCTCAGATCCGGGCCATGGGCTCCAGTTGCGACTGGTCGCGGGAGCGCTACACCCTGGACCCTCAGCTCAACCGCTGTGTGGCCGAGGTCTTCGGGCGGATGTTCCGCGACGGTCTGATCTATCGCGGCGCCCGGATCGTCAATTGGGACCCCGGGTTGCAGACCACGGTCTCGGACGACGAGATCGAATATGTCGAGCAGAGCGCGGCCAGGCTCTACACCCTGCGCTACGGCCCCCTGCTCGTCGCCACCAGCCGGCCGGAGACGAAGCTGGGCGACACCGCGGTCGCGGTCCATCCCGGGGACGAGCGCTGGCGGGAGCACATCGGCAAGACGTACGAGGTCGCCTGGCCCAAGGGCCCGGCGATCTCCGTCCGCGTCATCGCCGACGAGGAGGTCGATCCGAAATTCGGCACCGGCGCCGTGGGCGTGACGCCCGCCCACAGCCAGGTGGACTTCGACATGGCCCAGCGGCACGGCCTGCCGCTCTTGCCGGTCATCGGCGAGGACGGCCGCATGCTCCCCGCCGCCGGCCCCTATGCGGGGATGACGGTCCTCGAATGCCGCGAGGCCTTCGTCCGGGATCTCGCGGCGGCGGGGCTGCTGGTGGAGGAGAAAGTCTATTCCCAGAGCCTGTCGGTCTCCTATCGCTCGAAGCAGCCGATCGAGCCGCTGGTCAAGGCCCAGTGGTTCATCGACGTCAACAAGCCGGCGGTCCCATGGAAGGGGAAATTCCTCTCCCTGAAGGCCGTGATGCGCGACGCCGTGGAGTCGGGCGACATCCAGATCCTGCCCCGCCACGAGGAAAAAAAATATTTTCATTGGATCGACACGCTGCGCGACTGGTGCATCTCCCGGCAGATCTGGTGGGGGCATCGCATCCCGGTCTGGTACCGGGGCCAGCAGGAGATCTACGTCGGGCACCGGGAGCCGGAAGGGGAGGGCTGGGAGCAGGACTCGGATACCCTCGACACCTGGTTTTCATCCGCCCTCTGGCCGTTCGCCACGCTCGGCTGGCCGGAAGAGACCGAGGACCTCCGCCGTCACTACCCAAACGAC
>JAICSG010001027.1 GCA_025937035.1 Thermoanaerobaculia bacterium
AGAGGGCCGGGGTGATGAGGGCCAACGCTCCGACGGCGCTCAACCTGGAGGCGGCTGAACAGAGGACGCAGTTGGGGCTGTCACCGGCGGCGCCGGAGGCTTCTCCGGCAACTGCAAAGCCACCTCTTCCTGCCGCGGATTCAAAGCCCCCGGAGGCAGCAGGAAATGAGAAGGCGGCGGCACCGCCACGGGCACCGGAGCCGGCGCCGCTGTCTTCCCCGGAGCCCCGGGCGCGGGCTGGGGCGGAGGCGGCGGAGCGGCCCCGTTCCTCCTCCCGGCCAGCTCCGCGAACAGCGCCGCGCCGAAAGACTGGATCTCTGTCTCCTCCGCCGCAATGGCCTGCTGCCTCCCCTTGCCGGCGAAGACCAGCCGCGTCTCCAGGGCGCCGGGCCGCAGGCTCTCCTGGGTCTGGCCGCCGCCGGCCTGGAAGGGAGCCAGATGATCGAACCAGCCGTAGAGACGGGCGAGCGTGCCGGGCTCCAGCCACCCCCGGACCTCGCCGTCCCAGACGCAGGCGGTGGCGACCGCCTCGCCGGTTAGATAGACGGCCACGTCCTGGCAGTCGACCGACGATCCCCCCTGATGCCAGGCGAGGACCAGACCGTAGGCCTGGCTGCCGTGCCCACCCGCGGCCTCGGCCGCCGTCTGGCGGGCCCATTCGAGGATCATCCGCTGCTCGGTGACGCCGGCCTTGGCCTTCCCCTGGCCGTGGAACGAGAGGTCCCAATTCAGCCCCTTCCTCTCGAACGGGGCGAAGGTGCGCAGGAAGTACCAGGCCATATCCGGCCGGCGGGGATCGACGAAAAACTTCCTCACCAGGGGCCCCGGGAGCGGCCCGATGATCACGCTCCGGGTGCCGATCCACACCCTCTCCCGCGGGTCCTGCCCCCGCTGGAGCTCGATCCCCAGCGGCGGCCCGGCGGGCCCCTTCGTCACGGCAGCCGCCGGTTTTCCTTTCGGGACCTTCCCGCAGGCCCCAAGAAACGCCAGCAGCAGCAGAGGGGCCCAGCGCCGGCTCACAGCACCGTCCCCCGCAGGATCAGGCTCGCCACGCTGAAATAGATGATTAGCCCGGTGACGTCCACCAGGGTGGCCACGAACGGCGCCGAGGCGCTGGCGGGATCGAAGCCCAGCCGGCGCAGCAGGAAGGGCAGCGAGGAGCCGATCAGGGTCCCCCAGAGCACCACCCCCACCAGGCTCATCGCCACCGTGAAGGCGATCAGAAAGCCGTGCCCGCCATAAGTGCCGAACGCCTTCTGCCAGATCGCGATGCGCGTGAAGCCGAGCGCGCCCAGGATCGCCCCCAGCCCCAGCCCGGCCGCGAATTCGCGCCGGAAGACCCGCCACCAGTCGCGCAGCCGCACCTCGGAGAGGGCCAGGGCGCGGATGATCAGCGTCGTCGCCTGGGATCCCGAGTTGCCGCCGCTGCTGATGATCAGGGGGATGAAGATCGCCAGCACCGCGGCGCGGGCGATCTCCTTCTCGTAATACCCCATGGCGGTCGCCGTCAGCAGCTCCCCCAGGAAGAGGGCGGAGAGCCACCCGGCGCGCTTGCGCACCATGCTGAGCATCCCCACCTGGAGATAGGGGGCGTCGAGCGCCTCGGAGCCGCCCATCTTCTGGATGTCCTCCGTGGCCTCCTGCTCCACCACGTCCACGATGTCGTCCACGGTGACGATCCCCTTCATCCGCCCCTCGGGGTCGAGCACCGGCACGGCGATCAGGTCGTAGCGGGAGAAGAGCTGGCCGATCACCTCCTGATCGGTGTCCTCGGCGGCGGTGACCAGATCAGTGTGCATCACGTCGGCCACCCCGCGGTCCCCCGGCGCGGTGAACAGCTCGCGCAGGGACATCACCCCGAGCAGGTGCTGCTGCGAGTCGAGCACGTAGGCGTAGTTGATCGTCTCCACGCTCTGGCGGGCCTGCATGCGCAGATAGCCGATCGCCTCGTCGACGGTCATGTCCGGCCGCAGCCGGGCGTAGCGGGGGCTCATGAGACCGCCGGCGTCGTCCTCCTCATAGG
>JAICSG010000399.1 GCA_025937035.1 Thermoanaerobaculia bacterium
GTTGGCCACGGCCAGGAGCGAGGAGGCGCAGGCGCCGTCCAGCGTGTAGCCGCCGCCGTGGAGGTCGAACTGGTTGCAGATGCGGCCGGCGATGGTGTTCGAGAGCCCTCCGGCCAGCGTCTCCTCCATCGGCTCGGGGAAGGGGGCCTTGTAGACCGGCTCCATGCGGGCGAGGAATTCCGCCGTCCGGTCCTCGTCCCATCCCTCGGCGGCGAGCTGGGCCGCGAGCGTCCGGCGCACGTAGGGCCAGCGCAGGCGGAGGAGGTTGGCGCGCGAGAATTCGCCGGTCAGGGAGTTGCCGAGCAGCACCCCGGTGGCGTCGCGGGGGAGCCCCTCGGCCTCGGGGAAGCCGGCGTCGGCGAGCGCCTGGGCGGCGACGTCGAGGGCCAGCCAGTGGGCGAGGTCGGCGGAGCGGAAGGTGGGGCCGGCCACCCGGTAGCGCACGCGGTCGAGCTCCCACCCCTCCAGGACGGCCGCCTCGGCGGCGTAGAGGCCGTCGGGATCGCCCGGGCCGGTGAGGTAGTCCTCGATCCGCAGGCGCTCCGGCGGGATGCGCCGAAAGGCCCGCCGGCGGGCGAGGACGTTCTCCCACAGCTCGCCCGGGGTGCGGGCATCGGGATAGCGGCAGGCCATCCCGACGATGGCGATCCCTTCCATCGTCTCAGGCCTCCGCCGGCACCGGGGGAACCTCGATCCGCTGCCGGGCCTCGGCCCGCTGCGCCGCGAGGGACTTCGCGTAGAGGAGGACGCCGCGCCCCGCGCAGACGGCGCTGAGGCCGAAGAACAGGCCGAAGACGATGTGGAAGGCCATCAGCGTCCCGTAGGCCGCGGCCACCGCCGCCCCGAAGCCGATCTGCCCCCGCAGCGTGCCCGGAGTCGTCGCCGGATCGGTCACCATGTAGAAGGTGAAGAGGAGGAAGGCGACGCCCGTCATCGGGTTCAGCGACGGCAGGAAGAGGTTGCCGAAGAGGAAGTGGCGGGCCGCCGCCTGGAGCACGAAGGCGCCGAGCCAGGTGAGGATCAGCGGCACCCTCTTGGTGAAGACGGTGTTGAGGAAGGAGCCCGAGCAGACGATCACCGCCGGCAGGAACCAGGCCCAGCCGCCCGAGAGGTTCTCGGTGAACATGTAGGGCTGGGCGATCCCCACCCAGGGGAAGGCGAGCAGGGTGGCCGTGATCCCCAGGTTCGACGGGTTGAAGAAGTGGCGGCTGGCGCCGTTCGTCCCCACCCGGAACAGGTGCTTGGAGGCGATGGCGACCGCCCCCGCGAAGGCGATCGGCAGCAGCCGGTCGTTGGCGTAGAGCAGCATGGCCACCGCCAGGCCGCTGATGTGGGCCGAGAGCAGGAAGTCGACGAAGGTGGTGCCGGGGCCCAGGAAGCGGGGCTTGCGGCCGAGCCGGCGCGCTTCGAGCACCTCCAGGAGGATCTCGGTCGAGTAGGTGGCGAGCAATGCGACCAGCGGCTGGGCAAAGGACTGCTCGAAGCCGAGCACGGTATGCCCGAGGATGTTCAGGGCCGTGATGGCGGTGGCGAACCGCCGCAGGGCCGCCAGGCGCATGTCTTTCCGGGGCTTGATCTGCTCGGCCATTCTTCAACCCTTTCCCGTGAAGCTGGAAGGTTTCGCGTCGGCCACGGCCGCGGGAGGCGCCGCGGCCGGCGAGCCAAGGAGCAAGGTGTGCCGCCCGGGCTCAAGCCGGAGCGTCTGGGACCGCACGCGGCCGTCGCCGTCGCGCCAGCGGAGGTCCACCCGCAGAGGCGTGCCGGGCGCCAGGCGGCCCAGACCGAAGTGGAGCTCCGGCGCCCGCTTGCCCGAGTGGCCGCTGCCGCCGTCCACCTGGGCCACCATCCGCCGGCCGTCCGGCAGCCAGACGGTGGCCTGCGCGCCCACCGCCGGCCGCGTGCCGTTCCCGGCGGGCAGCCGCGGCTCCAGCTCCAGCCAGGAGCCCAGGCGCTTGCCCACGTTGTGGAAGAACCAGGACGGCTCCCACTGGTCGGCGATGGCGAAGTCGAGGGCGCCATCGCCGTCGACGTCGGCGATGGCGATCCCCCGGGTCACGTGGCTGTCGTCCAGCCCCAGCTCGGGGGCGAGGTCGTAGTAGCGGCCGTCCTTCGCCCGCACGAAGAAGGGGTTGTGCAGGTGGCCGGAGAGGTCGTCGCCCGGGGTGAAGTGGGGCCAGGCGCCGGGGAAGAGCATGTTGTTGTCGTTCCCCATGGCCAGCTCGTGGAGCTCGGGCCAGCGGTTCTTCTCGCCGCGCACGAAGCCGACCGCCTGCATCGCCTCGGGAACCCCGTCGTTGTCGAAGTCGTCGAGGCGCGCGTCCCACCCCCAGCCGCTGCGCGAGAGCCCGAGATCCTCGCTGCGGTCGGTATAGGGGGCGATCCCCCGGCCCATAGCCTTCAGGTCCCCCGTGCTCACCCAGACGAAGTGGCTCTCCTCCAGGGCGTAGACCTGGGCGATGTTGCTCACGTACAGGTCCGGGATGCCGTCGCCGTTGAGGTCGGCGAAGTCGATCCCCATCCCCTTGAAGGAGTCGTGGCCGAGGACCTTCGAGGCCGGGGTGGTGAGGGTACGCCGCCCCTCCAGCACCTGGAAGCGCGGATGCCCCGGGGTCGAAAGGTTGTGCAGCAGGCGGTCGTTGCCGAAGTCGTTGCCGAAGTAGATCTCGGGCCGCAGGTCGCCGTCGAGGTCGGCGGCGCCCACGGCCAGGGTCCAGGAGTAGGTGGTCTGGAGGTCGAAGGCGTCCGGCGCGTCGGCGAACTGGACGGTTGGCTCACGTCCCGAGGTCCCCCCCTTCCAGAGCAGCAGCCGGTTCTTGCCGCCGTTCTCCGAACGGGACATCGAGCGGTGCATGTGGGCGGTGTCGGACGCCCGGGCGTCGAGCACCCGCATGCCGTCCGGGAAGTAGTTGCCCACGATCAGGTCGAGATGGCCGTCGCCGTCCACGTCCGCCGCGGTGAGGGCGTTGGTGTTCCAGATCTCGTTGCGCGGATAGACCTCCACCGGCCGGAAGGCGGCGGCGCTCAGGGCGGGGGTGCCGGCGCGGCGCAGGAAGAGGATGGGCGGCCGCCCCCAGTAGTAGACCAGGAGGTCCGTCAGGCCGTCCTCGTTGAAATCGCCTGGGAGGCACCCCATGGGGGCGGTGGTGCGCGCGTCGTAGGGGAGGGGCCTGGGATCGAGGACGAAGGTGGCGTAGCGCGCGCCCGTGCCCGGCACCGGCTCCACCAGCACCTGGTCCACCCGGGGATCGACCGAGCAGAGGTCGTTCGGCAGCCCGTCGCCGTCGAGGTCGTTGAGGGCCACGCCGGCGCCCACGCTGGAGATCCAGGAGCGGATGTCCTTGAAGCTCGGGTGGACCTCGCGCACCGAGCGGTCGAGGTTGCCGGCGGGGGTGGCCAGGGGCTCGCGCTCGAAGGCGAAGCGGGAGGCCAGGGCCTGCCGCTCGGCCGGCGCCAGGGTGGGCTGGCGGGCGAAGCCGTAGAGCCCCGCGATCAAGGCCACGGCCACCAGCCGCGTTCCATACCGGCGGAAGAAGCCGGGCTGCTGCTCTCTCATCGATGGATCTCCCTGAAACGGTCCTGAATGCGCCGCCGCCAGACCTCGAAGGCGGGCTCCTCCGGCCGATCGGCCGGCAGCCCCTCCAGGGCGGCGTCGGTCACCGCGGCGGCTTGCGCCCCGCTCGTCCCGCAGATCACCCGGGCGGCCAGCTCGGTGTGGGCGGCCGGATTGCCGGCCCGCTCCCGGGCCTTGGCGGCGAAGGCGACCCCTTGCGCCAGCTCCGGCGCCAGGGGGCCGGCGGCGTCCCGCAGCTCCGCGATCTCGGCCTCGGAGCGCCCCCCCGCGTAGCCCACGGCCAGCCCCAGGCCGGCCCAGAGGTCGGGCTGGCGCTCCGGCGGGAAGGCGCCGATCGTGCGCGGCAGGAGCCGGACGTCGGCGCCGTCCACGAACCAGAGGCTGCGGCCGAGCCCCTGGTCGAACCCCCGGCGGGCGTACCCCCGGAGCTTGCGCGGCACCTCCCGCCGCTCCACCGAGCGCGGCCAGCGGAAGAACCCCTCGTGGAAGCCGTAACCGTCGAGGGCGAGCCAGCCGAGGAGGGGGTCGAGCCGGGCGAGGAGGCGCTCGGGGGAGAGGGGGAGCCGCGCCAGGATCCACCCGGCGCCGACGTGGATGATGTAGGCATGGGCTTGCCCCGGCCCGGCGAGGAGCCGCGAGAGGCGGTCGCGCCGCCCGGGGATCACCGTGTCGAGTAGGGCCAGGGCCATGCCCGCGCCCTCGTAGGCGAAGCCGCGGTGCTCGCGGTCGATCTCCCGGCCGATGCGACCCGCCAGGGTCTCGCACCCGGGCTCCTCCAGCCCGGCGTGATAGCCGGCGACGAAGCATCTCCCCACCGTCTCCAGGCGCTCGCGCACGACGCCTGAGTCCCCCCGGAACCCCCGCCGGGCGAACGAGGTCTCCGCCGGCGAGATGCCGAACAGGGCCCGCTTGAGGATGGCGCGCGGGGAGGGGGAGGCCTCCGGGTACGTCAGGGGGGTGCTGCGGTCTTCAGTCGATGGGCTCACGCTCGCTTCTCCCGTGGAGATGCTCCTGATTAAGAGGTGCATCGAGGACGGACGAACGCGCCGGTTTTGCCGATTTATTTTAGATAAAGTGAGACGGCTGTTCCGTCAGCCGCTCCTGGAGCCGCCGCCGCCAGACCTCGAAGGCGAGGATCTCGCCGTCGGGAGGCAGGCCGGCCAGGGTTTCGTCGACCAGGGCGGCGGCCTCGGCCGCGCTCCTCCGGCA
>JAICSG010001121.1 GCA_025937035.1 Thermoanaerobaculia bacterium
AAGATCATGGCGCCGGTCATCATGGCGGCCAGGAGCTGGCTGCGGGTGGTCGCGGAGGCGAAGATGCCGATCGCCAGGACGAGCGCGCCGATCAGCATCACCCCCAGGTAACCGGCGGCGACCGGCCCCCAGTCCACCTTCTCGAAGCTGGCGATGGTCACCCCATAGGCCAGGGTCGGCAGCCAGAGGAAGGCATAGAAGGTGAACGCCGCGAGGAATTTCCCCGCGATCACGGCCCCTTCCGTGACCGGCGCCGTCATCAGCACCTCGATTGAGCCGGACCTGAGCTCCTCGCTCACCAGGCGCATGGTCAGCACGGGAGCGATCAGCAGCAGCATCAGCCAGGAGGCGCGGAAGAAGTAGCTGAACGGCGTGCCCCCGCCCGAGCCGGGGTTGCTCAGCTCGCCCACCAGATAGATGAAGACGAAGGCGTTCACCGTCAGGAAGAAGAACAGCACGATGTAGGCGAGCGGCGAAAAGAAATACGCCCGCAGCTCGCGCCGGTAGGTCGCCAGGAAGCCGTTCACGAGACCACCTCCTGCCGGTCCTCGACCACGGCCGGCGCCTCGCCGCTGGCCGCGTCGTGAGTGGTCAATCGCACGAAGATGTCCTCCAGGGTGGCCCCCCGCTCGCGGACCAGCTCCAAGATCACCCAGCCTCGCTCGACCGCCGTCCGGAACACCTGCTCGCGAGGATCGCTGCCGGGCTCGCATTCGAGCACCCAGGAGCCCGGAATCCCATCGGGTTTCACCCCCACCACCCCCGGCACGGCCGCGAGCGCCTCGGCGGCGTCCTCGGGAGCGCCCTTGAGGTCGACCCGCACCGCGGGATTGCCCATCCAGCTCTGGCGGAGGCTCTCCGGCGTCCCCTCGGCCACGATCCGCCCGCGGTCGATGATCACCACCCGGTCGCAGAGCAGCTCGACCTCGGGGAGGATGTGGGTGGAAAGCAGCAGCGTGTGCTGGCGGCCCAGCTCGCGGATCAGCTCGCGGATCGAGATGATCTGCCGGGGGTCGAGGCCCACCGTGGGCTCGTCGAGCACCAGCACCCGCGGGTTGTGCAGGATGGCGGTGGCGAGCCCCACCCGCTGGCGGTACCCCTTGGAGAGGGTGCCGATGATCTGGTCGCGCACGTCGGTCAGCAGACAGCGCTCCAGGGCCACCGGGATCGCCTGGCGGGCCTCGGCCCGCGAGAGCCCTTCGAGCCGGGCGCGGTAGTCCAGATACTCCCGCACCCGCATCTCGGTATACAGAGCCACGTTCTCCGGCAGATAGCCCACCTGCCGGCGGGCCTCGCGGGGGGCCTCGAACAGGTCCTTGCCGTCGACCGTCACCCGGCCGCTGGTGGGCGGCAGGAAGCCGGTGATCATGCGGATGGTGGTCGTCTTGCCCGCGCCGTTCGGCCCCAGCATCCCCAGGATCTCCCCTTCCCGCACCGACAGGGAGATGCCGTCCACGGCGGTAAAATCGCCATAGCGGCGGGTCAGGTTCTGCGCTTCAATCATGGGAGCCCTCCCAAAGTGTCCCGTGGCCTTTAGCAAACCCAATGCCGCGCGGCCGGCGGCCGCTTTCGGCGGCAAACTACGGAGAAATCAGGAGATCCGCGACGATCCGGCGCCCTCGATCGCCACCTCCATGCCACTTTGGCGTGGGCGCCCACCCCGATGCTATCCTGTTCGCCATGGCAGACAAAGACAAGGCCTCAGGGATGAAGTCGGCGTACGAGCTGGCGCTGGAGCGCCTGGAGAAGCAAGGCATCGAGCGTCCGCGCGAGGAGACCTTCGGCGACGAACTCCGCGAGAAGATCGCCG
>JAICSG010000721.1 GCA_025937035.1 Thermoanaerobaculia bacterium
CACTGCCGCCGTTCGGGTCAATACCAAGGCCCTGTTTCAGCCCCAGCCCGCTCCCAGATCCCAGGCTGGACACCCCGCGGTTCCAGAGACTCGCAAGCCAGCTCCAGAGGTCGGTCGAGCTCCGGTGGTGGGTAGATTGGGCCAGCGCCGGCCCGGGAAGCACCAGCAAGACCGCCAGGATTCCCGCCGCGACGACGTGAGAGAGCTTGCGTCGAGTCATGTCTTCTCCTCCTCCGCGGATCGGAATCCGGACCGCCCTGGCCCGGCAGTCCGCGGTGGCATTCCAATGTGCCGAGACCCACAGTCTGCCAGGATGCGCGGGGCTCTCGGGGGCTGAGCGGACACCAGCCCTCCCTACAGGAGTGCCCGGGAGCCGCGCGGAGGTGACCCCGAGCCCCTCCGGCCTCCAGGAGCCGGCTTCTCGTCTGGAGCGTAGCCCGGGCATTCCTGCCCGGACGGCACCCCCTGCCACAACTTTTCTCCTGGTCCTCGGCATACACGGCCTCCCGGCGGGACGTAATCCCGTAACTCACGATAAATCTTGAGCTTGGACTAGACGGTTCAGCGTGGGACCACGTATATTCTGGCGTAATTGACCGGATCTGAGGCGATCCAAAGCAGGACAAAACAACCTAGCCGATACGAGGCCCCACCCCGGGCCAAAGGAGGAGCCGTGACGGAGCATTCCGATCAGGAGCAGAGGTCCCGTGCGTTCCTGGCGCACCTGGGGCCGGAGTATTACGACGCCGTTCTTCACCTGCTGGAGTGCCCGGAGTGCCGGGGGCTTGCGTGGAAGCTCCTGGCCTCCCGGGAGAGCCTCGCGCCGGCCGCTCCGGAAGGGACGCCCCGGCCGGCGGCGCTCCGGCGTCCCGGCCCCGCGACCCTGGGGCGGCTGGAGCGGCTGCTGGCGACGCCGCCCCCGCTGCGGTCCAGGCTTCTGAACGAGGAGGCGGAATTCCGGGATCTGGAGCTGGCGGAGCTGCTCCTGGAGCGGTCCGAGGCGGCCCAGCCCCGCGCGCCGCGGGTCTCCGAGGAGCTGGCGCGCCTCGCCTTCGCCATCGCCGAGCCCATGGTGGAGGAGCGCTGGGTGCAGCGGTCCAACGATGTCAAGGCCCGCGCCTGCGTGCTGGTCGGCAACGTCCGGCGGCTGGAGCGGGAGGGCGACGAGGCCGAGACGATGTTCAGCAAGGCGGTCTTCCATCTGACCGGACCGCCCAACTGCCGCGAACGCGCCTTCTATTGCCGCAACCTGGCCCTGTTGCGGGAAGACCTCGGGCAGGTCGACGAGGCCGCGGGCCTGCTCTGGCGGGCGGCCCTGATCTACCGGGAGAACGGCGACCGGCGGGAGGAGGGGGGCTGTCTCGTGCAGCTCGGCCTGCTGTTCCTGGAAGAGGAGCAGATCGACCGCGCCGTGCCGCCCTTGACGCAGGCCTGCCAGGCCCTGCAATCCCAGGACGCCCCCGTGCCGTACACGCGCTGCGCGCTCGCCCTGGCCTATTGCCACGCCGTCCGGAGCGAGATCGAGAAGAGCCAGCGCTTCCTGCGCGCGGCGCGCGCCCTCTACCCGCGGCTTCCGGAAGGCGAGCCGCCGGCCTGGGGCCCCTGGTTCGAGGGGAAGATCGCGGCCCTCGCCGGCGAGCTCGAAACGGCCGCCGAGCGTCTCGACGAGGCCCGGCGGATCTTCCTGCAGGACCGCAAGCTCCACGCCGCGACGCGGACCGCCATCGATCTCGTGCGCGTGCTGGCCCGGCTGGGCAGGGACCAGCGCTTCGACGATCTGCTGACGGATCTGAGGCGGGCGATGCCCGTGGACCTGGAGCGGATCGGGCTCTTCTTCGTGCTGAGCGCGTTCATCGAGGCGGCCCGGCGAAAGGAGGACCTGGAGGCGGCCCTGCCGGTCACCATCTCCCGCCTGCGCTGCTGCCGGCGGGACCCCATCCTCATCATGGGCTACTGGCCGCCCGAGCTCAACGGCACCGTCGCCTTCGACGGCAGCCGCTTCGATCCCTCGCTGGCGAGCACGACCACGATCCTCGCCACGCTTCACCTCGCGAAACAACTTTCCGGCGCCGAGGAAGGCCCGGATTTTCCGAAAGGAGACGCAGCATGGAAATGACGCGGACGGTTTCGAATCCCACCGGCACGCCGCCCGAGGGGATGCAAAAAGTGATCAATCTGGGGGAAGCCGACGGGCTGCCGCTGCTGGCCATGATCTGGATCGAGCTCAAGCCCGAGCGGGTCCAGGAGGCCCTCGCCGCTCTGGCCGCCGCCGGGGTGGACGTGGCCACGCTGAGCCTGGCCCTGGCGATCCACCAGCCGCAGACGGTGACCTTCGGCTTCTCGGGGTCTGGGCTCTCGGTCACCTTCAACAACGGTTCCAATGATGGTTCCAACAACGGTAACGGAGGCGCGGCTCCGGCCGCGTAGAAAGGAGACGAGACATCATGCCTAAGGCCAATTCCCAGGCCGACGTCATGACCGACTGGGCGGAGCTCCTCGACGCCCTGAAGAGCAGGCCCGATCTGCAGCCGGTCCTCGACGCGGAGAGCCAGGCTCTGGCGCAGTCGCTCGCCGAGGTGCAGGGCCTCAAGGCGCGCCAGAACGAGACGACGGCGCTCCGCCAGGAGGCGACTCAGAAGCTCAACGATGCGGTGGCGAAGGGGAAGGACACGGCGACCGCGATCCGGTCCGTGCTGCGAGGCAAGATCGGACCGAAGAGCGAGCTCCTCGTCCACTTCAAGATCGCGCCTCTCCGGAAGCGTCCGCGCAAGCCGGGGCAGACGACGGTGAAGAAGCCGGGCGGGGGAGCTCCCGGATTGGCTCCGGGCTCGTCAGCCACCCCGTCCAGCGAGGGTGCCGCCTAGTCCCGAGAACCCGGGTGGGGTGTGTTCGTGGCACGCCCCGCCCGTTTGTTCCGAAGAGCTGATTCCGAAAACCAGAACGGCACAAGGAGAATAGCATGTCCAAATCCACACCGAACACTCCGGAGGTCTGGGAGACCCTGCTCGAAGCCGTGCGGGAGACCGAGCCATATCTCGCGGGCGTGGCCCCGTTCCGG
>JAICSG010000102.1 GCA_025937035.1 Thermoanaerobaculia bacterium
GGGCGACCGGAGCTGGATGCTGAAGCCGGAGGACATCGCGGCGACGATCCTCCACCTGCTGAGCTACCCGCCCCACGTCCTGCCCAACCAGGTGGAGATAATGCCGGCGAAGCCGCCGATCAGGGCCTAGTCCAGTCGTCTCAGAAGGCGCAACTTTTGTTGTCCTTCTCGAAGTTATGATCCTGCGAGGAGGAGACATGCGAGTCGCGCCACCTTGAGCCAGTTGACTGAGCTCGCGGCTGGTCTTCGAGCCGCTACGGCGGTCGCGGTGAAGTGGACCGGCGAGGTCCCAGGACTGCGCTTTCTTCCTCTTGCGCCGAGGCTCTCTCTTCACATTTAGGTGATTGTCACGCCAAATGTCACGGTAATGCCAACTGCTGCACTTCTACAATTAGAGGCCTGGAGAAGGTGGGTGTCGGGGTAGGGTCTCCCGCTGGTCTTCACCTGCCAAGGAAGGGCAAGCGGCGAAGCGTGTTAACCCAGGTGCTGGAAACAGCGCCTACTTCAGGAGGAAAGAAGAATGGCCGACAAGAAGCATGACGTTGAAGAGATCGAGATCCTCGAGGAGCGGGTTGCCACCAACGTTGGTACCGTTGGCACCCCCAAGTAAGCAACACAACAACCGACCTCTATTCGAGAGGATGAGATTGGCGTGCGCCGCCAGCGTGTAGCTCAGGGTAAGGCGGGACAGTATCTCGCCATTGGCACGGACCCTCGCGGTCAGGAGGGCCCTCTCTCTTGTTCGTGGAGCGGCCGATGCCAGGGGCGGATGCGACCCCGCCGACCTGGCGCGACCGGCAACCAGCCAACCTCGTCGGCGTGGGCAGTCACGGCTACTGACTGCTCACCCGTCCTTGCATTCGCGTCATCCGTTTTCGCCCTGTGACTTGGAGGTTTCCCATGGTCCGCTATCAGGTCCCCTACAAGGCCGAGCACATCCCGTCCCTGCCCGCGAAATGCCGGCCGATCCTGCGTTACCGGCGGGAGGAGTTCGGTTTCCTCGCCGCCTTTCCCAACGGGCGCGTGGGTATGTACGAGCCGTCGGTCGAGCCGCTGCTCCTCGCCGGCTCGTCCTATGAGGAGTGCAAACCGCACCTGGTCACCCGGCTGAGCGTGCCGACCGAGTTTCACTTCTCCGCTCCTTTGATGGCCTGGGTCGAGCTGACCCGCGCCTGCAACCTGCGCTGCCCGCACTGCTTTGTGGAAGCGGGCGCTCCGCGCGAGGTGGAGATGAGCACGGACCGCATCCTCCGGCTGCTCGACGAGTGGGCCGAGATGGGCGTGTTCTCGGTGGTGATCACCGGCGGCGAGCCCTCGATCCACCCCGACTTCCTGCGCATCGTCCACTACGCCTACGACCTCGGCTTCACGGTCGCCATCGCCTCCAACGGGATGCCGTTGACCCACAAGACGCTGGAGCAGATTCCGCAGGACGACGTGATCATCAGCGTCAGTCTCGACGGTATCCACGGCGCCGGCGCCGCCACGGGCGAGAGCGACTATGACGCGGTCACCCGCAAGCTGCTGCAGATCCGCGACTTCGGCTTCAACACCAGCATCATGACCACGACCACGCACGAGAACGTGGGCGATCTGCAGAATTTCATCAACTTTGCCATTGACAACGATATCAGCCTGCGCAGCGTCCCCTTCGTGCCGATGGGACGCGGCAAGCTCTACCGCGAGCTCCAGAACCAGGTGGGGGACATCGAGAAGGCGGCGCAGTTCTGGCTCGCCGAGGAGAAGTGGGAGCGGGTCAAGGACAAGGAGCTCGGCCTCTGCGCGGGCAAGGTGTTCAATTTCCTGATCACGATGGTGTACACCCTGCGCCGCTGCATGAGCGGCCGCGGCCTGTGTTACGTCACTTCCGACGGCACCGTCTATCCATGCAGCAACTGCTCCGGCAGCAAGATCCTGAACGGCGGCAGCCTGCTGGAGCGCTCCTTCGCCGACATCTGGAACGACGACGACTGGCCGATCCGGGGGATCACCTGGAAAACCTTTCTGGAGAAGACCTGCCAGGGGTGCCAGATCAACAGCGAGGAATTTTTCTGCACTGGTCGCTGCCCCAGCAGCTCCTACGCGCTGAACGGCGTCGTCGACGGCTGCGGCGTCTCCGAGTTCCAGCGCCACAGCATCCTGCGCCGCGAGGAGCTGTTCCGCGAGGTGATCCACGAGGAGCCGCGCATCTACAACTCGCAGGTGAAGACGGAGGCGCTCGGCCAGGAGGCCGACCCCAGCCATCTGAACCAGATCGCGAGCCAGGAGAAGCTCGTACCGCTCGGCGGCGCCAAGGCGTGAGGAGACGAAGGTGGAAGCCAGCGGATCCCGGCCCCTCTTCGTGCTCTCCTGCAACCGGTCGGGCTCGACCCTGTTGCGGTTCATCCTCGATACGCACCCAGAGGTCTACTGCCCGCCGGAGCTCTTCCTGGGCCAGGCCGCGCGCTCGATGGGGACGTTCCTCTCCGGCCTCGAAGGCTATGAGACCTTCCAGGAGGGCGCGGAGGAGTTTCGGGTCGCCGCGGCGGTGCGCGAGCCTCTGCGCTCGTTCCTCGATGAACGGCTCGCCGCCGCCACGGCCCGCAAGGGCAAGCGCCTGTGGTGCGAGAAGACGCCAGACAACGTCTACCATCTGAGGCTGCTCGACGCCCTGTACCCCGAGGCAAGGCACGTCTGCCTGTACCGCCACGGCCTCGACGTGGTGGTCTCGGCCATGCGTCTGGCGGGGCGCATCCCCCCGGTCCAGCGGTGGATTCGGCAGAGCTCCGGGCACGCGCTCACCGGCACCATCCGCTGGTGGTGCGAGATGACACGCGAGATCCTCGCCTGCGAGCACCGGAGCCCCGAACGCTGTTTCCGCATCCGCTACGAGGACCTGGTGGCGGATCCGGGGCGTGCTCTCCCTCCCCTCTTCGCCTTCCTCGGCCTGGCCTGGGACGAACGCCTCCTGGACACCGTCTTCTCCGCCGAGCACGAGCTGGGGCATGAGGACCCCAATATCCGCTTCACGGGCCGCATCCACCAGGACAGCCTGGGCACCGGAGCCGACCTGCCGCTCGCGGAGGTGCCGGACGAGACGCTGGACGAGATGCGGCGTCTCCTGGCGGAGCTCGGCTATCCCGAGACGATCGCGCGGGCCACCGCTGCCTCCGGGGAAGACACCGAGGTCACCATGCCCTGGTTCTTCGAGCAGTTCCTCCCCGAACGCCTGGCGGCCCTGCCCGATCTGGCGGCCTCGATCAACACCTCGTTCCGGTTCGCCGTCGACGGCCCGGGAGGAGGGAGCTGGATCGTCGACCTGTACCCGGATCGTAGGGGGGTGCAGCCGGAGAACGGGCACGCGCTGCCCACGATGATGGTCTCCGCCGCCGATCTCGCCGCCATCTCGCGGGGGGTCCTGAACCCCAGCAAGGCCTACGCCCAGGGCCGGCTGCGGCTCGCCGGCACCGTCTCTCTCGATCAACTGCAGAAGCTGACGAAGCTCCTGCTGCAACCTTCGGCTTCAGCAAACCTATCGAAGGGGTGAGCCCATGAAGATTTCGCTTTCCAGCAGCCTCCACCTGAACCACGGATCGATGACGCCCGACGTGGGCGGCGGCGACCGGATCCCCATGATGAGCTTCGTGCCCGTCGGTCTCCTGAGCCTGAAGGCGTACGCGGACCAGGTCAACGCGGGGGCCCAGATCCGGGTGGCGGAGCTCAACAGCCTGATCAACGCGGGCCGGATCCCGAACGACGACGAGTTCTATGAGCACATCGTCGACACCATTCTCGCCGAGGACGACGATCTCGTCGGCCTGATGACCGACGCCGACTCGCTCCACCACACCCTGATCATCTCCGAGCGGGTGAAGAGCCGGCGGCCGGACGTCAAGGTCTGCCTCGGAGGCCCGGCGTCGAGCCCGATGTCGACCCTGCTGCTCGACACTTTTCCGAGCGTCGACTTCGTGGTGCGCGGCGAGGGCGAGCACACGTTCGTCGAGCTGATCGAGCATCTCCAGGGGAGGCGCAATGCCGCCGGCATCCTCGGCCTGACCTGGCGCGATGGCGGGAAGGCGGTCGAGAACGCCCATCGCCCGCAGGAAGGGGACCTCGACCTCCTCCCGGTGCCCGACTTCTCGGCCTACGACATGGCCTCGGGCGCCCCGCTCTATCTCGACGTCGGCCGCGGCTGCCCGTTCAAGTGCAGCTTCTGCGCCACGGCGCCGTTCTGGAAGCGCCAGTACCGGATGAAGTCGATCGAGCGCATCGTGCACGAGGCGACCCTGGTGCGCGACACCTACGGCCGCCACCAGATCAACTTCTCGCACGACATCTTTACCTGCGACCGGAGATGGACGTTGGAGTTTTGCGACTATTTGATCAAGAACCCGATCAACGTCCAGTGGACGTGCAGCACGCGCACCGACATCATCGATCCCGAGGTGCTGGAGAAGATGGCCGAGGCCGGCTGCGTCGAGATCTACTACGGCATCGAGAGCGGCTCGGCCGAGTTGCAGAAGAAGATCGACAAGGGGCTGGACCTGGACTGGAGCCGCCACATCGTGCAGACGACCGCCCAGGTGGGCATCCGCCCGGTGACCGGCTTCATCCTCGGCTACCCCTTCGAGACCACGCAGACCGTGGGCGACACCCTCAAGCGGTTCTTCGAGTATCTGGAGGTCGGCGGCTACCGCGCCCACATGTTCACCCTCTCACCGTTCCCGGAATCGCCGATGTACAAGAAGTTCGGCGTGCCGTATATCGACCGCCCGGCCGAGTACTACGATCTGCCGCTGACCGCAGGGGCGCTGGAGCCCAGCCTGCGGATGAAGACGGATCTGCCGCACATCTTCGCCAGCACCTACCGCTACAAGACGCCCGACGTCGCCTCGCGGCTGATCGACGCCAGCGAGGAGCTCTCCGCCCGGGTCTCGATGCTGCGCTCGCTCTGGCCCTATCTGCTCAAGCATTACGAATCGCCGCTCGACTTCTACCAGCGTTGGGTGGACTGGATCGAGGCCTACAACGACCGGCGCCGTCCGGGGACGTTCTTCCGCCATCAGGCCGAGGCCGACGACCTCCTGGAGTTCGTGGAGCTGGAGCTGGAGCGGCTCGGCATCAAGACCGGCGAGATCACGGACCTCGTGCGCTACGAGCGGCTGAAGCTCGATGGCCGTTATCTGCCGTCGCCCAAGCGGGTGGGGGTGCCGATGGCCGAGGCGATCGACACCGACACGCTGGTCGAACGGAACGCCGGCTTCCTGGTGTCAGAGTTCGACCACAACATCCAGGCCCTGATGGCCCGGCGCCCCGGCGAGGAGACCAAGGCGGACGGCCGCCGCTGGGTGGTGATCTTCAAGACCGCCGACGACCAGCTCACGACGCTCCAGGTGAGTGAGCGCACCCGGCGCCTGCTGGAGAGCGTCGAGAGCCCCGTCCGTGTCCGCGACCTGGTCGCCGGTGTCGAGGGCGAGGCCGGTCTCTCCCGGGATCTGGTGGCGATCCAGAAGCTGGCCCAGGTGGGCCTGCTGAGCGAGGTCCGGCCGTCTTGAGCGCGGCGGAGGCCGGACGCGGCGAGGTCTGGCGCTTGGAGAGGAGCCGTCTGCTCTATGTCACCGTCGACTCCTCCACCGCCGGCGAGAGCGAGCTCCAGCGCTGCGCTTTCGAGGGGGGGAGGGTCGCCGGCGCGGATGGCTCTTCCTTCCTGTTCAGTGGCCCTCCTCCCGCGGGGTGGTCGTTCCGCCTGCCCGAGCCGGCGGCCGGGCTGGAGGCGGCGGAGGCCCGGGAGGCGGTCCGGCGGCTCACCGGCACCTGGAAGGGGCGGGCGCGCGTCCAGTATCTGGCGAAGAGCTCGTGGCGCGCCGTGCTCGCCGGGGACACGGCTCCTGCCCTGGTCGAGTCCCGGGTATGGGCCCTGCTGGGCAATGTCGTCACTCCCAACGGCCGGGTGGTCCCCGTCGGCCTGAGCGGCCGCGGCTCGGGGCTGGCCGAGCTGGCGCGGGAAGCCGAGTCCGGCGACTTCGCGCGCTTGCTCGACTGCGTCGACCGCTCCGGGCCCCTCCCTTCCGGCACGCCGCCCACCGTCCTCGCGCCGCCGGCGGCGGCCGTCCTCGTGCACGAGGCGTTGGGGCACTTCGCCGAGGCGGCGCCGGAAGGGCGCGTCGACCTCAGCCACCGCATCGGCTTCCGGGTGGCCAGCGAGATCTTCCACCTCGTGGACGACCCCACGCTGGCGGAGGGGGCGGCGTGCTACACGATCGACGACGACGGCGTTCCCAGCCGGGGGGCGACCGAGGTGGTCCGCGACGGCCGTCTCATCCGCTTTCTGCACTCGGCGGCCAGCGCCCGCGCCATGGGTCTGGAGTCGACGGCGAACGGCCGCGCCGCGTCGGTGTGGAACCCGCCGATCCCACGCATGTCGAACCTGCTCTGCGCGCCCGGCCAGGCGAGCGAGGACGAGCTCCTCGACCGCCTGGGGGAGGGTCTCTATCTGCATTCGCTCGCCTATGGCTACGGCTTCGGCTTCCGCCTGGAGGCCCAGGTCCGCCTCGCCGAGGCGGTGCGCGGCGGGCGCCGGACGGGGACCTACTACAGCGGCGGCGTGATCAACGAGGACCGGGTGGTGCTCACCCGTGCGGTGGAGCTGGGCGGCACGGCGGCGCTCAACCGCAACGCCATGTGCGGCAAGGAGGGGCAGCTCCTGTACGACGTTGGAACGTGCGCGCCGGCGATCCGGATGACCGCCCTGACGGTGCGGCCATGACCGCCCACCAGACCCTGCGCACCGTCGACCGGGCCCGCGCCACCGCCGCCGGTCCGCCGTCCAGCGCCAGCCTGGAGATGGTGGTGGAGGCCGGCGTGGGGCGGGGGCTGGAGGTCCGCTTCGGCGGTCCCTGCCGCCGGCCCGCCGGGCTCGAGCGGGCCGTGGCGGCGAGCTTCGCGGCGGCCGCGGCCGCGCTGCCCGAGGCCGCGCGCGATCATCTGGAGGTGGAGATCGGGCACGTCCGCTCGGTGCTCCTCCAGGATGGCTCCGAGCGGCCTCTCCTCGACCAGGATTACCGGCTGGCGAGCTGCCGGGGGGTGGTCCTGGAGGTGTGCGAGGGGGAGGGCTTCCGCTCTCCCTGGACGGGGAGCCTGGACCCCGCGGAGCTCGACCCCGCGCTCCCCCTGGTGCTGGGCCCCTCGGCCGTGCTGGCCCTCCTCTCCTACGCCCTGGAGCTGACCGGCAGCCACGTCGAGGCCAGGAGCCCCGCGCCGATGCCCGGCCTGACGGTGATCGACACGGCCGCCTCCCCCTATCCGCCCCAACATCACCCGTTCGCGAGCGACGGCGCCGCCTCGCCCGACCGCCCGCTGATCGAGGACGGGCGATGGCGCGACCGCGAGGAGCACGCCGGCGAGGGGATCGATCCCCTCTTCGTCCTGCTCACCCGGCCGGACCGGGCCTTGCGCCCGCTCGCCGCCGCCACCCACTTCAACCGCCGGAACCTCGCCGTGCGCTGTGCCCGCGCCGCGCACCTGCCGCCCGCCGCCGTCCTGGTGGACTCCTGGCGGGTGCGGGTCGGCCCGCGCAGCGGCGCCGTGCCCTTCCACGCCGAGCTCTCTCGCCTCGGCCCCGGCGGCGAGCGGCTGGCCGTGACCACCACGGTGGGGTTGAGCCTCGACCCTTGGGAGGTGCTGGCCCGGGTGGAGGGCGCCTGCGGGCCGGAGGCCCCGGCCGTCGATGCCGATCCGATCGAGGGGGACAGCTACGGCTCGGCGCCCCCCCTGGTCACCGGGCTCCTGCTCGCCGATCTCGCCGCCGGCGGATAGCGGTCAGGTTGGCCAGACAGTCCTTCTCGAGGACAGCTTCATCTCCACGTCTCCGTCATTCCTGGCGGATGGCGAGGGTCGGATCGAGCCGGACGGCCCGCCGCGCCGACACGTAGCAGGCCGCCAGCACCACCAGGGCCAGCAGGCCCGCCATCGCCGCGTACGTCAGGGGATCGCCGGCGCCGACGCCGAACAGCAGGCTGACGATCATCCGTATCAGGCCGAACGAGCCGAGCCCTCCGAGCACGATGCCGATCAGGGCGGGGGTGAGCCCTTCCCAGATCGCTTTCAGCAGGATGTCGCGCCGCTGGGCCCCCAGCGCCATGCGGATGCCGATCTCCCGCGTCTTGCGGCTCAGCGAATAGGCCACGACACCGTACAGCCCCACGGCGGTCAGGACCACGGCGGCGGCCGAGAAGATCGCCATCAGGACGAGGGCGAAGCGGGTCGGCGCCACCGCCTTCGAGATGTAGTCCGCCATCGGACGAACCTTGTCCATCGGGATCAGCGGATCGAGATTGCGCAGCTCCCGCCGGATCGGGGCCACCAGGGCCTTGGGGTCCTTCCGCGTGCGCACGACCACGAAGGCCTCGAAGTTCGCCCGCGACCACTCCTTGGCCGGCAGGTAGAGGGTCTCCCGGCCGTCGGCTTTGAGGTCCTGGTGGCGAATGTTCTCCAGCACTCCGATCACCCGCAGGGACTTATCGGTCCCCAGCAGCGAGGTGACGAGGGTGCGGCCGAGCGGGCTGCGGCCGGGCCAGTTGCGCCGCGCCAGCTCCTCGTCGATCAGCACGACGCCGGTGTCCCCGTCGTCGAAGAGCCGCCCTTCCAGCAGCCGGGTCCCCAGCGTCCGCGGATAGCCGGGAGAGATCACCCGGTGATCGGCCAGCGGCGGAGTGCTCCCCGTCTGCGGATGGTCCGGGACGCGGTAGGGGCCGTACCAGATCTGCCCCTCCAGGGGGAGCGGCCAGACGAAGCTGGCCGACTCCACGCCGGGCAGGGCCTCGATCTTCGCCTCCAGCCGCTCCAGCAGCTCGTAGGTCTGCACCGGCGCCTTGTAGCGGACGCCCGGCAGATTGATCGAGAAGGTCAACAGGTTCTTCGGATCGAACCCCGGGCGCACCCCCTCCAGCCGGGAGAAGCTGCGCATCAGCAGGCCGGCGCCCAGGAGCAGCACCAGCGACAGGGCCACCTCGGCGACGATGAGCAGCTTGCTCAGCCGCGAATCGCTCCCCCCCGCCTGCGCGCTCTGCTTGCTCAGGATGCCGCTCAGCCGCCAGCGGCGGGAGATCAGGACGGGGATCAGCCCCGCGACGGCCGTGGCGGCGAGGGTGACCCCCACGGCGAAGGCCACCACCGGCCCGTTGAGGGTCACGCCGTCGATGCGGGGGAAGCTCGCCGGCGTGAGCGCCCGCAGGAGATAGATCCCCCAGGAGGCCAGCACCAGGCCGAGCAGGCCGCCGAGCAGCGCCAGGGTGAAGCACTCGACCAGAACCTGGCGGGCGACGCGCGCCGTCGTGGCGCCCAGCGTGAGCCGGAGAGCGATCTCGTGCTGCCGGCGCCGCATGTGGACGAGCATCAGGTTGGCCACGTTCAGACAGGCGATGAGCAGCACGA